>RFHT01000394.1 GCA_003696835.1 Bacteroidota bacterium | reverse complement strand
CCCAATACCATCCCCTTACTCCCCATTTGCCCCTACTGGGCAATGCGCGGGTGCACTCCCTGCAGCAAGATGCCGACGGCAACCTGTGGGTAGCTACCGAAAAAGGGCTCCATTTCCTGCTGTTCGAAGGAGGGCTCTCCGCCTGGGAGCCGGGCATGCAGCCCATAGTGTATTCCTACGACAAAAACGATGGCCTCAAGGAGCTGGACTTTGTAACCGACAATGTGTGTATGGATTCCAAAGGCCGTATTTGGTGGGGAAATGGGAAAAACCTGCTGTTGCTGGATGTCAATACCTTTGAGCATTCCACCAGTGTACCCTCCGTACAGTTGACTGAGTTGAGGCTAAACAACCAGTATCTGGACTTCAGGCAGCTGCCCGACAGCCTGCAGGGGCTAATTCAGTTTTCGGGTACGGAACCCTTCAGCGGAATCCCCCGCGAACTCCGCCTGCCCTATACCTACCGCCATTTGACCTTCTACTTCTCTGCCATCGACTGGGCAGCACAGGACAACATCCAGTATGCCTACAGAATGCGCGGCATGACGGAGCAGTGGACCCGGCCCGGGCCGGAAAGCAAGGCAGAATATCGCAACATGCCCTATGGCGACTTTACCTTTGAGGTAAAGGCTAAGGGAGAGGCGGGCAAGTGGAGCCAACCCCTTGCCTACACATTTACCATTTCCCCTCCCTGGTGGCAAAGCTGGTGGGCCTATTGCCTATATGCGGCAGGGGCCTTTTTACTCATTTTTGGATACGTGAAATGGCGAACACACCGCCTCCGGGAGGTGCAGAAAATCCTCACCAAAAGCGAAGAAAAATACCGGGAGCTGGTGGAGCAGGCCTCCGACGGCATTTTTGTTTTTGACCTGCAGGGGTATTTTCTGCAAACCAATACCAGCGCCAGCCTGCTAACAGGCTATAGCAAGGAGGAATTTCAACACCTGCACCTCAAAGACATCATCGCTCCCGACGACCTGCAAATGAAGCCGCTCAAACTCAGAGAACTGGCCCAGGGAGAGCACCTGCTGTTTGAACGGGCCATCAAACGAAAGGACGGCAGCCTGTTTGAAGCTGAAATCAGTGCCAAGCTACTCCCCAATGGCCATGCCCAGGCCATTATGCGCGACATCTCCAGGCGAAAGAAGGCCGAAAAGCGCGAAAACCTCCGCACCCGCGTGTTGGAGCAGCTCTCTACGGGCATGCCCCTGCGCCATATTCTCACCACCATCGTCAAGGGAGCCGAAGCCTACAACCCCGGCAGCTTCTGCAGCATACTGCTGCTCGACAAACAAGGAAAAATTTTCAGCCGGGGCATAGCCCCCAGCCTGCCCGAATTCTACAACCAGGCATTAATAGGGCTGCAAATAGGAGAAGGCGTGGGCTCCTGTGGTACCACCGCTGCCACGGGGCAGCGCGTCATCGCCTACGACATACACACCCACCCCTATTGGGTCAATTACAGAGAACTGGCCGACCGGGCAGGCCTGAGGGCTTGCTGGTCCGAGCCCATTAAAGATTCCAAAGGAAACATCCTGGGCTCCTTCGCCATATACCATCCTCACCCGGCCCAGCCCGGCCCGGACGACATAGAGTTTATCAGGCAATTATCCGATCTCACGGCCGTGGTGCTGGAGCGCTTTCAGGCAGCAGCAGCCCTCAAAGAGAGTGAAGAACTCTACCGCACCCTTTCCTACATATCCGAAGGGGCTATTTGGGAAGAAAACCTCATCACCGGAGAAAGCAAACGCGTAAATGACGGCCTCCACCGCATTTTTGGCTACCCCCCCGAAGTAGAGCTTTCCTACGACTGGTGGATCCAGCACGTTCACCCCGATGATGTGGAGCGCGTACATGCTTCCTACCAGAAAGCCATCTCCTCAAGGACCAGAATCTGGAAAAAAAACTACCGCTTTTTCAGCTACACCGGCGAGATTAAGTACATTGAAGACTCCGCCATCATCCTCTACGACGAACAAGACAAACCCTACCGGGTGATCGGCTCCATGCACGACATTACCTACAAAGTGGAAGCCCAAAAAGCACAGCTGCGCTCCCTCATCATGGGGGAGGAAAATGAGCGCAAACGCCTGGCTGCCGAATTGCACGACAGCCTGGGACAAATTCTCTCCCTCATTAGTCTCAATCTGGGCTCCCTGCCTCCCCTGGAAGGATCCCATGCCGTAACTGCTCAAAAGAAAATCAGTGCCTCCCTCCACATGATCAACCAGAGCATAGAAGAAATACGCGCCATCTCCCACGGACTCATGCCCCGCTCACTCGAAGACTTTGGCCTGCAAGCGGTGCTCGAAGGCATGGTCAAGCGCGTACAACAGGTCAGTAATGCAAGCATTCACTACCACCAGCAGGCCCCCGATACCCGCTATGACCCCAATATAGAAATCAATGTGTACAGAATTGTACAGGAAGCCCTCAACAACGCCCTCAGGCATGCCGAAGCCCAAAACATTTACCTTTCAATCAAAGAAGTGCAGCAAAAACTCATAGTCGAGTGCCAGGACGATGGCAGCGGCTTTGACCTGCAAGCTGTACAGCAGCTTACGACCTCCAACGGGCTAAAAAATATCGCAAACCGGGTAGATGCCATAGACGGCAGCCTGCACATACAAACCGCTCCCGGCCAGGGAACCAGCATACGCATAGAAGTGCTGATCTGAGGGCAGGAAGGTAAGACGGGGGCACAGCTTAGCAGCCCGCTCCAGCCCCGGGACAGGAAAAAGGCCCTAACCTTACAGCCCGGCCCACGACCTTGATGGACCCAAAGAGTTACTCAACAGGGGGATAAGCTGTCTGCTACCTGTGGAGAAGGCAAAGCTTTAGTTTGTTAAATGAAAATTTCTTACCCGTCTATTTTTATTGATGGCAAATAAATCCAACATGCTGCTTTCCCCTGCCTGCCTGTATGCTTATATTTATGGCAGCTAATCCCTGTTGCGGAGTGGAATTTTAACAGATGAAAATACGGATAATATGCCTTTTGCTGCTTGCTCAAATGTGGAATGTGTATGCCCAGCCTGACCAGCCTGCCCCGGGTGTTCACGATTTTGTGTTCGTAACTGAGGAGCCCGAACCCCTCAACCTGGAGGAGGTGCGCAAATTGATTGGCTACCCCATGCCAGCCATCAAGCGCGGAATAGAAGGCAAGATTTATTGCCGCATACTGGTAGATGAGAAAGGACATTATGTAACACACAAGTTTACCCGCAAGGCTCACCCCATTCTCATGGATGCAGTAAACCGGCATTTAGCCCAGCTCCGCTTTCGGCCGGCCTATGTGTATGAGCGCCCTACTTCGTACTGGATGAACATTCCCTTTGAATTTAGCATAGCCCATAATGCGGTGAGCAGCATCAACCGGCGCAAGCGGGAAGTTTTATATCTGGGGGGAAGGAACCTCAAAAAAGCAAAAATCTATTTCGACTCTGGCCTGATGTACCTGGAGGTACAGGAGTACGGGGCTGCCCTGCAGATGTTTGAGCAGAGCCTGAAGTTTAACCCGCTGCGTCGTGGCAAAAACATGGCGGGTATAGGGCTACGATTTTACGCTCAGCTGATGCGTGCCCAAACCCAGGCAATGCTGGGGCAAATACAGTCGGCCCTGGAAGGCTATACCGAGGCCATTGGCCTGGGCACCACCTACCCCGACTCCCTGGGCAGCCTGCTGCCCTACCTGAGCCAGGCCTACCTGGGCCGGGCGCTGGTATATCTGCAACGCGGACAAGCTGAGCAGGCCGTGAGCGAT
>RFHT01000393.1 GCA_003696835.1 Bacteroidota bacterium | reverse complement strand
GGCATTGGAAGCCACCCGGAATACCCGGCCTACGGGTATGCCAAAATTAAAGGTGCCCGAATAGCCAAAACGTAAGCCAATAAAATCGGTGTAGCGGCTGTAGTAATAGCCGGCGTCTATGTACACCCGCTGTCCCAGCATGCCCCTGTAGCCAATTTCCCCCGTAATCACCTTTTCGGGCTGGATTCTATCCACGTCAAAGTACACCAGGTCGGCCTGGTTGAGCGAAGAAAAATACACGCCCAGTGATTCCAGGGTAACAAGGTCTTTGTAACCTGTGATATTGCCCAGCAGCAAGGCCCCGCCTATGTCGTAATAGAGGTACTGGTCGGCCAGGGTGGGGTTGCGGATAGCGGAGGAAAGGGAAGCCCGCAGGGTATTGCGCTCATTGATGGTAAAGACGCCCGTTAATGCGGGAGAAAGCAGATAATCAAAGTTCTGGTTTTTGTCCATGCGGAGAGTGGCCGTCAGGGTAATGCGGTCCTCTGCCAGGCCCTTTTTCAGCCCGGCATACAAGCCGTATTCAAAGTTGGTGATCTTCACCCCATTGGTATCGGAAAATATGCTGCCACTGGTATGGGGCGTATAGAGACGGCCATTGCCTCCCACGGTAATTTCGGCAAACTTGGGCTTAAAAATGTACTCCGCATGCAGGTGGTAGAGGGCCGATTTGTCGAAAAAGCGGGTGCCCCCTTCGGTGCTGGTAATACGGCTGGTTATGGAGTCAAAAGCAGCCTGAAAAGCCGCAGTCCCGGGTTGCAGAAAGTCAATATCTGCTGCCTGGCGGGCCTCCTGGTGCCACTGTTGCAGCAGCCCCCGGTTTTGGGCCAGCACGGCCTCCTGCTGAGCAAAGTCAAAAATAAAGGAGGGAGGTCCGGGCGGAGGTGGGTAACCTTCCAAAGCCTGTACCCGTGGGGTGATGTTATTTCGGTAATAATCGCGGTAGCGCGAGCGCCACACCAGGTTGTTCACCGTCAGGTTTTGCAGGCGAAAAGCCGTAAACACCGGGTCGTAGGATTTGCCCGCATCTTCGTGCGTGGCATAGGCACGCACAAACCACTTGCCCTCCTGCTTCACCTCCAGTTTATGCTGAAAAAACTGAATGTCCTTGAGGCTTACCCGGTTGATGCCCTGAAAGACCGTGGTGCCCTGGCTGTAGTTGGAAGCCACCGTCAGCTCTACCGTAGGCCGGAGCTTGTAGTGCAGGCTGGCCGAGAGCTTTACGTTGCTGGTGTTGTAATCCAGCAGGTCTGCTTCCTTGTATCCAGTGCGGTAAAAGCGCTTCAAGCCCGGCAGGTTGATGCGGTCGTTGCCCGTAGCCGCCGCATTAAAGGAAATTTCGTCTCCATAGCGGTTTACTGCGTCGTAGCCCCCAGGGTTGTCTATACCTACAAAGGGAATAGCCCCCAACTGGGTAGTATCGCGGTACGCCTCATCAAAGTTGTCAGCCTCCCAGTCGTCAGCCCTTAAAAAGAAGGCATTCAGCTTAAAAGCAAAGCGTTCTTCTCCTTTTTTATTGGTAAACACCTTGGCATAGCGGATGGCACCTTCCACCCAATTGCGTTCTCCCACTTTGATAGAAGCAGAAAGGCCCCGGTGGATAAAGGGGTTTTTGGTTTTCATGCTAATCACCCCGTTAAAGGCATTGGGGCCATAAAAGGCAGAGCTGGCGCCCACCACCAGGGTTACCGACTCCAGGTCAAGCTCAGAAGCTCCCAGAAAATTACCCAGGGAAAAGTTCAGGCCGGGCGACTGGTTGTCCACCCCGTCGATCAATTGCAGGGAGCGCACCGGCTGGGTGCTATTGAAGCCCCGGGTATTCACCACTTTAAAGCCAAAACTGGCTGAGTTGAGGTCCACCCCCTTGAGGTGCCCCAGGCCCTCGTAAAAGTTGGCTGCGGGTGTTTCCTTGATGGCATTAATGCTCATGGATTCCACCGTGAGGGGAGAGCGCTTTTGGGCTTCAGCCTGGGCCGAAGCGGTGATCTCTACCTCTTCCAGTACCAGGGTGGTTTCGTTCAGCTCAATTTTTTGCTTCTTGTCGAAGCTCGTGACAGTATAAACCAGGGTATCGTATCCAAAATAGGTGATCTCCAGCTCAATGGGAGGAGGAGCGGGAGAATTGAAGCGGAAATTACCCTGCGGGTCCGTCATGGCGCCTATGCGCTTGCCTTTGACCAGCACCCTGGCACCTACCAGGGGGGTTGAAGTGGCCGCATCTACCACTGTTCCTTCTACAGTTCCCTGCGCATGAGCTGGCTGAACAAAGCAGATCAAACACACAGCTATACACAGAAAGAACAACGACTTAGTTTTTGTGAGTTTAGAAAGGTAGATCATATAGTAAATGGTAGCAGGTTGAAGCAGGTAAAACATCTATGTACAAAGTACGAATATATGCGCCAGGATAATAATATATGTTCACTATTAGTCTTTAATATCTCATTAGCCAATTTTTCAAATCACGAAAAAATCTCCTGCCAAACAGGCCGAAAGTTAAACACTTGAAAATCGTAGCAAAATATTAAATTTTAAGTTTGATGCCAACGATTTTACATTTTTCGTTCCGGAAAATTGCGGAAATAAGTCAACCGCCGCTATGGCCGCCCTCTTTTTATGAACCAAACCTCTGTGGTAAAATAACTGAATATCAGCTTACTCCGTTGCTTGCCGTGCAAAAGTGTGTAGCTTCCTCCTTTTCCAAAACCCCCAGGCAAACCCAACTGTCTTGACACTTTGGGTAAATTGGTAATTTTCGCCCATAAATCTTATATTGTGGATTCGGTGCTGCACAGTTTGCACGCCCTTTCTGTTGATTACCCTTCAAACTCTACCCATCTTATGAAACGCAAGACCTTCATTCGACACAGCCTGGCTGCTGCCGGCCTGGCGGCCCTCAGTCCTTTTCCCTATCAGCTGTTTGCAGGCACCCAAAAGAAATACGCCCAGGATGTGGTTAGTCTGGGCAATACCGGCATACGCATTACCCGCCTGGGCATGGGCACAGGCACCAACGGGGTAGCTGGCAGTTCCAACCAAACGCGCAAACTGGGCGTAAAGGGCCTGGCTGAGTTGCTACATAAAGCCTACGACGAGGGGGTGTTGTTTTGGGACTCGGCCGACCAGTACGGCACCCACAAGCACCTGCGCGAAGCATTGAAACACGTCCCGCGGGAAAAGGTAGTCATTTTGACCAAAACCCACGCCACTACCGAAAAAGAAATGAAAGCCGACCTGGACCGCTTCCGCCAGGAAATAGGCACGGACTACCTCGACATTCTGCTGCTGCACAACATGCAGCGGGCCGACTGGCCCGAGCGCAAGAAAGGCGCCATGGACGTACTCTCCATGGCCCGGGAGGAGGGCATCATACGAGCCCACGGCGTATCCTGCCACACCCTGCAGGCCCTCAGGGCTGCTGCCGATTCCGACTGGGTGCAGGTGGACCTGGCCCGTTTCAACCCCACTGGCGACCGCATGGATGCCGATGTAGAAACGGTGGCTGCCGTACTAAAAAAAATGAAAAGCCAGGGGAAAGGCATTATCGGCATGAAGGTGCTGGGCGGCGGGCGCCTCACCGACCAGGTGGACCGCTGCCTGCAGTTCCAACTGGCCCAGGAGTTTATCGACTGTTTCACCATCGGGCAGGAAAGTGCCCCCCAGCATGTGGACCTGTTGCGGCGCATTCCCCTGGCCAGTGTGCGGGGGTAGGGACAGGGTGCAAGTAGAGACATTACATGCAATGTCTCTACTTGCCAATGTTACTTTTGCCGGAATTCTTCCACAAAAAACGTCCAGTAATATAGGCAAATTCGATCCACATCAGGCAAAAATGTCCACTAAAACACTCGTTTTGAGGCCCAAAAGTAAGCTTGGGATGCATGATTTTCCTTCCTGCTGATTTTGCTTCTCCCCATTTTTACCTTACCACAGACACATTATTTCCATAGATCAGAACTAAATAAGTTCGACTTTGGAAATATGAAACAACTCCGACATACTCCGCTTTTCAAACTCGCCCTTTTTATGATCGCCGGCATACTGCTGGCAGAGCCTGCAGGTCTTTTGCTCCTGGGGCTTGGTCTGGTCGCAGCTTTGTTGTTTGCTGGCTCCATGCTGTGTGACCGCCGCCTGCTGGGTCCTGCCTACGACTACCTTCAGGCCATCTTTATTTATATGGTAGCTCTGGGCATGGGAGTGGCCTGGCAATGGGTGTATAACTGGCAAAGGACCCCCGGAATAGCGTACGTCAATTGCAGAAAGGTGCAATTGGAGGGCATGGTACTGGGCAAAGTCAAGCAAACGCCCTACGGGCAAAAAGCCTGGCTGGAAGCCCGGCAGGTTTATATAGATGAAAAAGCCTATGCCATACAGGGACGGCTGCTGCTGTATGTGCGGCCAGAGGCGCAGCTAGGGCTGGAAGCACACCAGCACATCCGGCTTTGGGGCCACATCACCAACGTGCGAAGCAAATACCCGGCTTACCTGCAGTATTTGCACCAAAATCAGATTGAATACGCCTGCTACACCGACAGTCTTCAGTTGCTGGGCATTCAGCGCTCTATGGCCTGGTATGCAGCCCAGGTGCAGGGGTGGTATGCCCGGCGAATAGAAGCACTCATTCCCTCCGCTGAGATTGCCGGCATAGCCAAGGCCATGTTTGTGGGCGACAAGGCAGATTTAAAGCCTGAAAGCAGGGAAACCTTTGCTGCAGTGGGAGCCAGCCACATACTGGCCATTTCCGGCCTGCATGTGGGTATCATTTATTTATTGCTGAGTTGGTTGTTCCGCCCCCTGCACCTCTTGCGCCACGGAAAACGCATGAAGAGCATCCTCATTCTCATCCTGCTGCTGATGTACATGGGGATAACCGGTGCCACCCCGGCTGTTATCCGGGCCGTGCTCATGTTTGCAGCCATTTTATTGTTCGACATCTGGTATCAGCGCTACCACGTCCTCAATGTACTGGCTATTTCGGCCTTTGCCCAGATTTTTTGGGACCCCACTATTGCATTCAGCATCAGTTTTCAGCTTTCTTACTGTGCCGTTGCGGGCATTGTCATCCTTTTTCCCCTGTTTGAAAAACAGTTTCCCACGAAAAATGTGCTGTTGAAAAAGCTTTACAGCTGCATAGGCGTAACCCTTTGTGCCACCCTGGCCACTACCCCCCTGGTGTTGCTGTACTTTGGCCAGTTTCCCACTTACTTTCTTTTGACCAACCTTCTCATTGCGCTGCTGACAGCAGGTATTGTTTTTGCAGGCTTTTTGATGGTACTCTTTATCTGGATACCTGGCTTCAATGAAATCTGTGGATATGCGTGCTACTTGTTACTTTCCGGGCTGAATGAATTATGTCACTGCATAGCTTCATGGCCTCATGCGGTCATCAAAAGCGCAGGCTTTGACGAGCCCGGCCTGTACATACTCGGTCTGGAGCTCACCCTCGCATGGGGAGTGCTCATGCTTCCCAGATGGTGGAAGCTCTTTTCCAGGCAGGTAAACCGGCTAAATCCGCAGAAGGCACCCCCTAAGCTTGTTAGTCAGGCCTATAAGCCATAGTTTGAAACATGAATAAATTTGAGCTGCTCGACTACCACCAGGAAAACCGCCTTGCCTCTATCTGCTTGAATCGCCCGAAGCGACGCAATGCCCTCAACGGGCAGCTGCTCAACGAGCTGAAGGCAGCTATCAGCCGGGCAGAATCGGCTGCGGATGTCAATGTGGTGCTGCTGAAAAGCAAGGGGGAGGCTTTTTGCGCCGACCCGGACCCCACCTACCTGAGGCAGCTGCAAGCTGCCTCCCTGGATGAAAAACTGGCCGAGGCCAGCAACCTGGCCCAGGTGTATCTCAAAATATACCGTTCGGGCAAGATCTTCCTCGCACAAGTGGAAGGAGATGCCATTGGCAATGGCCTGGGGCTGCTCTGTGTATGCGATTTTGTGTTTGCGGTGCCGGAAGCAAAGTTTGGTTTTCCCGAAGTAAAAATGGGCTTCGTGCCAGCCACCGCCATCCCCTTTATACAACGCAGGCTGGCCGAGTTGCCCGCCAGGGCCCTGTTGCTCTCCGGCAATACCATCTCTACCCAAGAAGCCCATCGTCTGCATTTGGTTCATGAAGTCATTCCCTCCTCAGATATTTCCCAGCAGGTTGGGACCTTCGCCCATGAGTTGTGCACCCAAAATGCGCCTGCTGCCATGCAGCTGGTCAAAAAGATGCTGGCCGACTTACAGGAGCTTCCCCTGGAGCATGCTGTTAAGTTTGCCGCCAAAATGAATGCCTATTCCCGCCAGACTGAAGACTTTCAGCGGGGCGTCAAAGCCCTGCTGGACGAGGAGGAAATTCAGTGGTAG
>RFHT01000045.1 GCA_003696835.1 Bacteroidota bacterium | reverse complement strand
GCAGAATATGTCACGGTGGGCTTGGCAGCCGTAGAAACTTCGGGCTCAGCACCAGGGAACTCCCACATACGAGCCTGCACACAGCCCTCCGAGCGGTCCTCAAAGCTCACTTTGCTGCCCACGCACACGGCTGTGCTGCTGGCGCGGAAGCGCGCTTCGGGGCGGGGGTGGCGTATGGGCATGCCGGCGCAGCCGGTAGCCTGCAGGTTTTCCCGGCTGATGAGCAGGGCGCGGTATTCCCTCAAAAACTGCAGGGCCCGCATTTTCTGACCGGCAGTAAATTCGTTCATACACACATCATCCACATAGTTGAGGTAATTGTGAATGGGGTCGGGCTGGTCGCAGGGAAATTCGCGGCAGGAATTGGTTTCATCGGGACAGAAGTACTTGGGTTCCAGCTCGGTGGGGGTGTCGCACACCTTGTCGCCGGCCAGCAGGCAGTCGGCTTCGGAGGTGTCGCTGCAGGCTCCTTCTTCCCGGAAGGTGTGGTGCAGGCCCAGAAAGTGGCCCACCTCATGGGTGAGGGTGCGGCCGTGGTTGTAGGGCGGCGTGGCCGTGCCGGTGGTACCCACATATTTTCCCGTAATCACCACCCCGTCCCGCTCCCGGGGCACCGTACCTGGCAGGTAGGTATAGCCCAGGGTATTGCCGGCGCCCATGCCAATGGATTTGACCACCCAGATATTGAGGTAGCGCTCGGGGTCCCAGCGGATGAGGTCTTTGAGCGCCTGATCGTTGGCGGAGTTGTGGCGGGTAAGGGTAGATTGGGTGCGGGTAATGCCGGTGGTGGGCTGGCCCTGGGGGTCCACGCTGGCCAGGCACAGCTGTATGTGCATGTCCACCCCATTGCCGTAGCCGGGGCTGCCAAACACCCTGCGGTAGTCCTGGTTGAGCACCTCAAACTGGCTGAGTACTTGCTCGTCGGAGAGGTTCGAGCTTTCGTCTTCGTAAATGATGTGCACCACCGTGGGAATGATATAGACCTCGCACTCCGTTTCCTCCCTGAGGGCGGGCTGTTGGATATGGTGCCGGTAAGCAGTTTCCAGGGCGGCTACCTCATGGGCACGTTCGGGATGAAGGCGCAGCTCGGCCCGGCTGAGCTCGTCGGTAGCGCAGCGGACAGGCCGGGAGGATTGGGCTTGTATATCTGGAAGCAAGGCTGCTATTAAGGCGGGCAGTATGTAGGCGAGCAGTTTCATAGGCCAGCAATTGCGCACCTCAGCTGCCTGGCGCAGGCCAGGCAGGCATTCCCCTCTTACCTACTGAAGTGCGGAGGGTATAAATGTACGGAAAAATCTGTTTTCAGCGGCTAAACCGTCGAAAGCATGCCGGCAATGGCCGCCGTGAGAAAAGAAGCAACAGTACCTCCTATCAGGGAACGCACTCCCAGCTCGGAGAGCAGCTTGCGCTGGCTGGGCTCCAGGGCTCCTATTCCGCCAATCTGGATGCCAATAGAGGCGAAGTTGGCAAAGCCGCAGAGGGCATAGGTAGCAATGATCACGGATTTGAAATGGATGATGGTGCCTTCGGCTTTGACGGTGCCCAGGGTGGCGTAAGCAAAAAATTCATTGATAATGGTTTTTTCGCCCAGCAACTGCCCCACGATCATGATGTCGTCGGTAGGTACGCCCAGCAGCCAGGCTATGGGTGCCAGCAGCAGCCCCAGAATAAACTGCAGGTTGAACTCCCGGTACCGGCCATCGGTGAAATGGGCCACCCAGTCGTTGAGGCCAGTGTTGACGCCTACCAGGTCGGAGAGGAAGCCGTTTACCAGGGCCACAATGGCGGTAAATACCAGCAGCATCACCCCTACATTGACGGCCAGTTTGAGGCCGTCGGTGGTGCCATTGGTAATGGCATCGAGCAGGTTGGAGCCTATGCGTTCTTTGGGTACGTCCAGGTCCTGGATCACGGGTTCGGTTTCGGGCACCAGTATTTTGGCTGCCACCAGGGCCGCCGGAGCCGACATGATGGAGGCAGTGAGCAAATGGGTGGCAAACAGCCTTTTGGCCTCTATATCGGGTCCGCCCAGGTAATCTACATAAGCCACAAACACGCTGCCGGCTATGGTGGCCATGCCGCCAGTCATGAGGGCCATGATTTCGGAGCGGGTCATCTTGGCCAGGTAGGGGCGTATGAGCAGGGGCGATTCGGTTTGCCCCAGAAATACATTGCCCGCCGCTGCCAGGCTCTCCGCACCCGAAAGGCGCATGGTGCGGCTCATCAGCCAGGCAAAGGCATACACCACCTTTTGCAGTATGCCCAGGTAATACAGTATGGACATCATGGCCGAGAAAAACACAATGGTGGGCAGTACCTGGAAGGCGAAAATGCTGCCAAAGGTGTCGAAGTCGGAAACCAGGCCGCCAAACAAAAACATGGAACCCGCCTTGGAATAGCCCAGGAAATCCACAAACAAGCCGGAAATCCCTTCAAACACCGCCCTCACCCAGCCTACTTTGAGCACCATTACGGCAAAAAACACCTGCAGGCCAATGCCAATGCTCACCATGCGCCAGTCGATGGCGCGGCGGTTGGTACTGAACACCCAGCACAGTATGAGCATGCTGAGGATGCCGATGAGGCCACGGATGATGTCGGTAAAGGAAAAGGGCGATTGCAGCAAGTCGGGACGGCCAATGAGCATAAAGCTGCGCTCTCTACCTGTGAGCAGCAGGTTGCCGCGTTCGTCTTTGCTCAGGTGGTAGGTTTCTATGCGGCGGGCCGAGCCCAGGCCGGTCATGTCGTAGCGGGCCACTTCTTCTCCCTGAAAGAAGAAAAAGAGGTAGGCCACATTGTTTTCGGCCTTGTAACTAAGGCTGTCGATGCTGGTTTCTACCGGCAGCAGCTCCAGTTTCAGCACCAGGGAGTCGCCTTTGAGTTCCCATATTCCTGCCTCCAGGAGCGGGGAAGGCGTTTCGAGCCGGATAGAGAAAGTACCGTCCTCCCGAAAGTCAAATACTTCCTTATTGGATGCAGGGATAATTTCTTGCTGTCCGGCGGGCTGGTATTTTCCAATGCGCCATTGGTAAACCAGTTCGGCCGGCGTCACCACTGCCAGTAGGCGGGTGGAGTTCAGAAGCAGTATCAATGAGAAGGCGAACCATCGCCAGGGAGCAATTTTCATACAGTTGGTTTTCCAGTTGGCCGTAAAACTAGCATTT
>RFHT01000392.1 GCA_003696835.1 Bacteroidota bacterium | reverse complement strand
TCATCCCCTTATGGGATTTTCGCTTCGCTCAATACTTCATTGATATCTTCACAAAGGGTTTCGGTTGCATTCCGGCTTGTTCCTCAACTATTTGCTTACCTAAATATGTTTGGGTAAATTACCTATCGAAAAAATGGTATTTTCGAAGAGGTAAATAAGTTTGCAAATAAAAAGATGTTTGTTTATCTTGTAATCAGTTATGTGTGTCTCTCTTGATTTAGGGTTTTTCCTTAAGTCAAGCTACTGGATATCCAGGCCGCCTCCACCCGGAGGCGGCTTATTTTTTGGGATTCCCCGGCTTCTTATGTTAAAAATGCCTGTATAGTGCTAGTGGTTTTTAAGCTTAAATATTGGGGTAAAAGGCCTTTGTAGAGGACAATAAATTATTGATAATGAGTTAACTAAGGGTGGCAAACTCAATTTTTAATGGCTGTTTTTTGTCTGCATGGATCGATTTTTATCCATACAACCCGGATAGTGATATTTTTTGGGCACAGCCTTACAGCCAACTATTTCCTCCGTAAATATGTTTAGGTAAATTACCTATCGAAAAAATGGTATTTTCGCTTAGGTAAATAAGTTTGCAAGTAAAAAGATATTTGTGTAACTTGCATTCAGTTATGTGTGTCTCTCTTGATTTAGGGTTTTTCCTAAGTCAATTACAGGATATTCAGGCCGCCTCCACCCGGAGGCGGCTTATTTTTTGGGATTCCCCGGGCCTGTATTTTAAAAATGGCTATTTAGTGCTAGTTTTGGAGGCAAAACAGCAAGCAGAACAGATTGAGGAAGTACCTGCCACAGATATGCATTGTACTGCTGAGTGTTGGCATCATGTACCTGGCACTCGGCAGCCTGTTGTTGCGGCCCAACGGCTACATGCTCAACAACGACGGCGACGGGCTGAAAAATTATTTCACCCCCGCCTATTATCTTCGCTACGATGGCGGTTTGCACTTTTCGGGTATGAACTATCCCTTTGGTGAGCACGTGGTGTTTACCGACAACCAGCCCGTGATTTCGCTTTTGCTTTCCTGGCTGGATGAACTGCTGCCAGTATGGCCCCAGGCAGTGGGCATATTCAACCTGCTGCTGTTTTTAAGCGTTCCATGCTGTGCCCTGTTGTTGTACCGGATCGGGCGGCACTACTACCTGCCCAAAGCTTATGCCGTGGCAGTTGCCCTGCTCATCACCTTTTTATCTCCCCAGTTATATCGCTTCAGTGGCCATTATGCCCTGACCTACCTGGTATTCGTGCCCTGGCTGTGGTGGTGGCTCATCCGGCAGTCAGCTGCCAAAAGCCTGCTGCGGTGGTGGCTGGTGTGGACGGCGGGAGTGAGCCTGTTTGGCCTGATACACGTGTATTTTATTCTGATGGGGGTGGTAATGACTCTGGCCTACCAATTGGTGGATCAACTCATATACGGTGTAAAGCCCCGCTGGAAAAACCTGCTGCTGGCCACAGCTCCGGCCCTGCTTCCGCTGCTGCTTTTCAAGCTGTTTCTGGCCCTCACCGATGCGGTTGCGGACCGTCCGGCCAGTCCTTACGGCTTTTTTACCTATAAAGCCTACTGGGAGAGCCTCTTTATGCCCCCCAGCGGGCCGGTGCGGGCCTTTATCGACCGGCTGATACCAGTGCGGGAAGTGCCGGGAGAAAGCGTCGCCTACGCCGGCTTCTTCAGCTTTCTGGTGCTCATTTTTTCCCTGGTGAGGTTGGTACAGTGGGGCATAAAAAAGCGCTTTCGCAAATGGATACACCCCGCTTTGCCTGCCCGTTTGAACGTGGCTACCTGGGCAGGCATGCTGGTCTTCTTTTTCTCTATGGGCATACCCTTCACCTGGGGACTTGACTGGCTGCTGGAGGTGCTGGGGCCGCTCAAGCAGTTCCGCTCCCTGGGCAGGTTTGCCTGGGTGCCTTACTACCTTTTCAGCATGTATGCAGCGGTGTACCTGTACCTGCTGTATCGCCTGCTGAAGCGGCACAAGCTGGGGCGCCTGGGCGCCTGGGTGGCGGGCTTTGTGCTGCTGTTTTGGGCCTGGGAAGCGGGCATGCACGTAGAAGATACCCTGGGCTATCTGGGCAAACAACAGCACGAAAACCTCTTTACACAGCCCCAGATAGATTATGTGGAATGGCTGGAGTCGGAGCAGCTTGCGCCCGGGGATTTTCAGGCTATTTTGCCCATTCCGGCCTTTTTTATTGGTTCGGAAAAATTCATACCGGAATTTCCCCACCCCGATGCCAGCCGGCAGGGCTTTCAGGCAGCCTTTCAAACGGGTTTACCCCTGGCTTGCGGCATGATGTCGCGTACCTCCCTTTCCCAGAGCCTGGAGCTCATTCAGCTAATGAGCAATGAGCTGATTGAAAAGCAGATTCTCAAACGCTACCCTTCGGACAAGCCGCTGCTGCTGCTTGCCATCAAAGACGTGGTGTTGAGCGTCAATGAGCAGGCATTGCTCAAAAAGGCAGAACTAATCAGCAGCCGGGGCAATGTGCAGCTCATGCGCCTGGAGCTGGACAGCCTGCGCAGCCGCAGGCAGGAAGTGCTGCAGGCCTGGGCCCGGCGCAGAGACAGCCTCTACCTCCAGCCCAGTGGCCTTTATACCAGCCAGGATTCCGTGGCTGTGTATTTCGATGCCTTTGATCGGCAGCCCGCTTCGGTTTTTGGCGAAGAAACCCTCAAAGATGACAAAGGGCCACTGAGCATCATGGACGACACCCTGGCGGGGGTCGAGGCCGGCAGGTGGATGGAATGGAGCCTGTGGGTAAAGGCAGACGGCAAACGCGATGCCTTTCCCGTAGTGATTTTCCGCGAGCTGGATGTGCACGGTAAGGAAGTACAGCGGGCCGAGCTCAACCCCAAATTTGGGATGAATATCTACGGCCAGTGGGTGCGCGTACAACACGAGTTTAAGCTGCAGCATCCCCGGCACAAAATCAATATTTATACCTCCGGTATATACCCAGAGGTGGAGTCCCTGCTCATCCGGCCTTTGGATACGGAGGTGTTTATGCCCAATGCCGGAGGGAAGGAATTGATGTACAACAATTATTATTTCCCTTGAACAAGCCCCAACTCGATATTGTGCTTCCCTGCTACAACCCGGCCAAAGGCTGGACGGCCAAGGTGACAGAAGGCTTCAGGCAAATACAGGCCTTATTGCCCGGGGTAGAGCTGCACTTTATTCTGGTCAACGACGGCTCTTCCAGAGCCATTAGCCAGGAGGACATTGATGGCCTCAAATCCGCCCTACCCGATTTTACCTACCTCAGTTATACCCCCAACCGCGGCAAGGGGCATGCGCTGCGAAGGGGGGTGGCGGCAAGCAGGCATGCCTGCTGCATCTTTACCGATGTGGATTTTCCATATACCCCCGAAAGCCTGGTGCGCATATACCGGCAGCTCGAAGCCGGGGAGACCGATGTGGCCGTAGGCATCAAAGATGCCCGCTATTATGCCGGCATTCCCGTGTTCAGAAGGCGCATTTCCAAGCTGCTGCGCTGGCTGATCCGCACCTTTTTGCGTATCTCCATTACCGACACCCAATGTGGGCTGAAGGGATTTAACCAAAGAGGGAAGGAGGTGTTTTTACAAACTACCATTGACCGCTATCTGGCCGACCTGGAGTTTATCTTTCTGGCCGACCGGACGCCCGGCCTCCGCATGCAGGCCATAGCCGTAGAGCTCAAGCCCGATGTGGTATTCAGCCAGGTTAGCTGGAAAATTTTGCTGATGGAAGGGATGAATTTCAGCCGGGTGTTTTTACGGTCCCTCATAACAAAAAAAACGCCTGCAAAACAGATGCAGGCGTTTTAATGGAAAACGTTTAGTATGATTTGGGGATCAATTACCTCGATCGTACAATTTTTCTGGTCAGGGTGATGCGCTCCGTGCTCAGGCGATAGATGTACACGCCGGGAACGAGCTGGGAGGCATTCCAGCTTTGCTCATAGATCTGTCCTCCTTCTATGTTTCCCTCGAAAAGGGTAGCCAGTCTTTTACCTGCCAGGTCGAATATTTCAAGTTTGGCGCGGCCGCCCTGGGGCACCTTGAAGAGGATAGACACCTGCTCGGCGAAGGGATTGGGGGAGGCATCCAGCAGCAGGTCGGGGGTCATGGCTGCGCGGCGGTTGGCGGCCTCCTCGGCTTGTTCGGGGGGCGCGCAGGGATCGGCATTACAGTCGCCCAGGCTGGCGCCATAAGCCAGGTAAGTGGGCACATAAATGGCCGGCACGCAGTAGGTGTTGAACTGCCCGGGAGTGATAAAGGACTCAAAGCAAATGGTTACGTAGGGATTGCTTTGGGTGGTGTTGCAGCGTATGTCCAACACACATACCTGTACTTCATCGGTAGCGGTATTGCCTGCCGGATCAATGACCGTAACGCTGTAGGTGGAAGTAGCCGTAGGACAAACCTCAATGCTGGCAGTGGTATCGCCGGTGCTCCAGGCAAATACGCTGCCTTCGGGGGCACCTGTTACTTCCAGCGTAGTACAGGAAGCGGGCGGAAAGCCAATGTACACCACCTGATCGTCTCCCAGATCAATATTGAGGCCGCTGGGCTGGGCAATGGCATAGGCGGCGCCACTGTTGCTGCCTTTTTCGTCATCGCCGGCTGCGCCAGCCAGCAGGGTGGTGCCATCTATGGCTACAACTGCACCAAACTGGTCGAATGCATTGGCATCAGCAGCCATCCATTTGCTGCTTTGGCTCCAGCTTGCGGTGGAGTCCTGGTATTCAAATACATAAGCTGCTCCTACGTCGGAGGTGGTATTGGTAGAGTCTTTTATGTCCACGCCGCTGGCACCAGCGATGATGCGGTTGCCGGAGAGGGCCACCGAAATGCCCATGAAAGCTTTGACGCTGGCATCCTGAGCACCCAGACGGGCTGTTTCCTGCCAGCCGGTGCTGTCGCGCTGAAAAACAAATACCGATCCGGCGTCCTGTGCGTCGGTATCGTCCAGGTAGGCCCCCACCACGGCGCGGTTGCCTTCAATGGCCACAGCGCTGCCAAAGAGGTCGCCCAACTGGGCAGAGGGGCTGCTGAGTCTTCCTTGCTGCATCCAGCGTCCATTTTCGAGGGAAAAGAGGTAAACCGAGCTGTTGGCTAGGCCTCCGGTATTGTCGTAAGTCGCACTTACTATGGCATCGGTGCCGGAGAGGTCAATGGCGGTGCCAAATTCAAACACAATACCGGCTGCAAGGGGAATGATCTTGGCTTCCTGCTCCCATCTGCCCGAATCGGCCTGGAAGGTAAACATATACACTGCACCCTGGTCGTATCCGTAGATGGAGTTGTCGCCTTTGGCAGCTACCATGATGCGGTCGCCGTCCAGGGCTACCTTGCCGCCAAACTTATCTCCCATAGCCGCATCGGCGGCCAGGAGCTTGGCCGTTTGGGCCCAGGTGGAGTCATTTATTTTTTCAAATACATACACCGCGCCCGTGCCGGCATGGCTCATAGAGCCCACCACGGCGCGATTGCTGTCTATGCTCACAGCTCCGCCAAATTCATCGTACAGGCCGGCATCGGTCGGGTAGAGGCCGGCAGCTTCGGTCCATACGTCATTGGCGGCGTCGTATTCATAGATAAAGGCTGCTCCGGCATTCACCCCCATGGAGTCGTTGCGGGGAGCGCCTACAATAGCCAAATTGCCCGAAACCGCTACGGCCCGGCCAAACTCATCAGCTATGGCTGCATCGCTGGCGTTGAGTTTATGGCCGTTTTGGGCCTGGACTCCCAGGGCGAGCAACAGAAAGAAACAGCTAAGTCCGGCATGGAGGATTCCAGACCGGCATTTTGTACTAAAGCACCCAGTATAGAGAGAGTTCGTCAGGGAAGCTATAGCAGCTGACCATATAATATTGTGTTTTTGCATGTTTGTATATAATAGCGTCCGGTAAAAATACATCTATTAGCTTATTTTGTAATGGGCCATCGTACGTGCGGTCAAAATTGAGGGGTGTTCCTCCCAAATCCGCGAATTTACGGTATTGGCCCATCTTAAATGAAAACATTCAAGACAGCGAATCTGTGTATTTTCAGCAGCAAAAATTATGTGTGATACCCCAGCTGACGCTTAGTGTGTAAGGAGGTTATAAATATAGAAACAATTAACTATTCATCCAACTATTAATCCAAAAATATAATATAAGGCAAAGAAAAAGTAGTTTAGTTTTGGATAAATATTTGTGTAAAAACATGATTGTCAACTACATGTACTTATTTCGGGTAGCAAACAATTTTTGGGAAAGATATTCTACTATCTATTAAACCTGAAACTCATTGATTTATTGTTTGATATTCTGTTTCTTCTCGTGTCTAACCTGCTTAAATATGACCGTCGAACTACGCTATCACCACCAGGGTTTGAAGGTGGAGCTGCCTGAGGATCAGCTTACCCTGATTCGGCAGCAGGAGCAGCCCGCCCTGCCCCACGAATATGCCGCTTTTGAGGCAGCAGTAGGTGCACCTGTGAACTGCCAGCCCCTGGAACAGATCGTGCAGCACGGGCATACAGTTGCCCTGATTATCCCCGACGGCACGCGTCCCTTACCTTCGGGCAAGCTGCTGGGTTTTTTGTTTCGTTACCTGAAGTCGAAAAAGCATGTACGCTACCGCATCATATTGGGTACGGGCAGCCACCGGGCCAATACGGCAGCTGAACTGGTGGAGTTGCTGGGAGAAGAGATTGTGGGCCGTTATGAGATAATCAACCACAATGCTTTTGATAAAGCAAGTATGGCCTGTGTAGGTACACGAGACGGAGGGGAGGTATGGATGAACAAAGCAGCGGTGGAGGCAGATGTGCGCATCGCGCTGGGGTTTATTGAGCCGCACCTGTGGGCGGGTTTTTCGGGAGGCTACAAGGCGGTGATGCCCGGCATCACCGACATCGACACCATCGGGCACTACCACCGGGGAGAAATGATTACGGACTCGCGCTCGGGCTGGGGCAGGCTGAAAGACAACCCCACCCAGGAACTGGTAAGGCGGTACGGGCAGTTGTTGCCCATAGATTTTCTCATCAACATTGCCATGAACCAGCAGCGTGAAACCGTGGCTTTTTATTGCGGCCACCCCATCAAAGCCCATGAGCGGGGATGTGAGGCTGTAAAAGAGAACTGTATGATGCCCCTGAAGCAACGTTTCCCCATTGTGATTACCACCAACAATGGCTTTCCTTTGGATCAAAACCTCTACCAGGCGGGCAAAGGCTTGTCGGCCGCTGCCCAGATTGTGGCGCCCGGCGGCCTGATCATCCTGGCCTGCGCATGCAGCGACGGCTTTCCCAACGGCAGCCATTTTCACCGCATACTCACTTCACACGACTCGCCTGCTGCCATCCTCCAAAGCCTCAATACGCCTGGGTTTCAGGTAGCTGACCAATGGAGTGTGCATTTTTTGGCCAATTTGCTCATGCAATACCGGGTAGCGCTATACAGCATGCTGCCTGAGGAAGCGGTACGCGCTGCCCACCTGACCCCTATAGACGATATAGGCGCATACGTAGAAGCTGAGTTTGACCGCCTCGGCAGGCGGGTGCCCATTGCAGTTTTACCTGAAGGTTTTCTTTGTATTCCGTATATTGCTGATTCAACAAGTTAAACATTTCCATTTTCGAGTTTTATGTGTGCCTCTTCTTCCCTTTCATCTTTCCCGACCCGGGAAAATCTGCTCTATGTATTTGACCGCCTTCCTTCGCTGGTGTTGTACCTCGACCGGGCGCTATGTATCCGGTACTGCAACCGGGCTTTTTTGCTGAGGTTGGGGCTGGACGAAGCCACCCTAAAGGGTCGGCAAGTGCAAAAGGTGGTAGGCCGGAAGAATTTTGAACAGTTTGAAGCGGGCATACAACTGGCCCTGAAGGGAGAAATCCACGATGCTCAGGTAAAGCTGTGCAATGCGACAAAAGAGAGGGTATGGCTGCATGCCCATTATATTCCCGACCTGGGAGTAGATGAGCAAGTGGTGGGCTGTTACCTCATCATGTACGACCTGAGTAAGCAAAAACAGCATGAGGAAGCCCTCAGAGAGAGTCATGCCCTGCTGGAAGCCTCTCAGCAAGTTGCGCGCCTGGGCTCCTACCGCTACGAGCTGGCCACCGATACCTGGAGCAGCTCTGCGGTTCTGGACGAAATTTTTGGCATTGATGAGTCCTATCCCAAAACCTTCGGGTCCTGGCTGGAATTGATACATCCGGAGGAGCAGCAGGAGATGAGTCAGTATTTTGCCCGGGAGGTGGTGGGCGCCCGCCGGCCTTTTGACAAGGCGTACCGCATTGTGCACCGGCGTACGGGGGCCGTGCGCTGGGTACATGGGTTGGGGGAGCTGGTGCAGGATGAAGCGGGGGAGGCTCAGGTGTTATTTGGCACCATTCAGGACATCACCGAGAGCCAGTTCGACAAAAGGGTGCTGAGGCTGCACGTACGCATACTGGAGATGCTGGCTGATAAAGGGGGCATGCATGAGATTTTTGACGTTCTTTGCCGGGGCATTAACCGCCTGTTGCCGGGCAATAATGCCACCATACAGCTCAGGGACCCTCATGAGCCCGTGCTGCATGCTTATGCCAGCCCTGGTATGCCCCCGGCTTGGATCCGCATGATCGACCCGCTGCCCATAGGGTCGGACGTGGGCTCCTGTGGCAGCGCTGCTTTTCACAAAAAGCGAAGTGTAGTGGCCGATATTGCCCGGGATGCCCGCTGGAAAGACTACAAGGATGCGGCTTTATCTTTTGGCTTCAAAGCCTGCTGGTCGGAGCCCATTTTGTCCAAAGAAAAAGAGCTGCTGGGCACCTTTGCCATTTACCTCAAAGAAGCGCGAGCCCCTTATCCGCAGGAGATACGCCTGATGGAAGGGGTGGTGTGGCTGGCGGCCATTGTAATTCAAAGCAAACAGGCCGAATGGGAGCTGGAGCTTCACCGCCAGCAACTGCAGCAACTGGTGGAGGAAAGAACCAGTGAGTTGGAAATGCTCAATGCCGACCTTCAGGCCTTTGCCTACTCCATTTCTCACGACCTGCGCGCCCCACTGCGGCACATCATGGGGTTTACGCATTTGCTGCAAAAGAGCCTGCCGGATATGCCCGCTGAGGGGCAGGAGTATTTTGAGGAAATTATGGCTGCTTCTTCGAAAATGAGCCAGATGATAGAGGACTTGCTGCAATTTTCGCGCCTGGGGCGCAAGGAGCTGCTCAAAACGCCGGTGGATCTCAATCAACTGGTGGCAACAGTGATAACGGAAAAAGGACCAGATACCAGGGGCCGCAGCCTGGAATGGAAAATTGGGCATCTTCCCCTGGTAGAAGGCGACTACTACCTGCTGAAAATGGCCTTTGAAAACCTCATTTCCAATGCCCTTAAATTCACCTCCAAAGAGGCGAAGGCCGTGATTGAGATCGGGCTGGCACCCCCAGACGAATCTTTGGTCGTGCTGTACATACGCGATAATGGGGTGGGCTTTGACATGACATATTCCCACAAATTGTTTGGCGTGTTTCAGCGGCTGCACACCAGCGAAGAGTTTGAGGGCACGGGCATTGGACTTGCCCATGTCAAACAGATTATCCATAAGCACGGCGGGAAAATATGGGCAGAAGGGCAGCCGGGCCAGGGAGCTACTTTTTACCTGGCTTTCCCCGCCGGGGCATCACTGCTGCAGGAAGGCCAGTAAGTCTGCCATATCTTCTGGGGAAAGGCCCGCTTCCAGCCCTTCGGGCATGAGGGAGATTCCCAGGGAAGTAAAGGACTGAATTTCCGCCTTGGGAAGCTGCACTTCCTGACCGCCCGCCATGCGCAGGTGAATGTGGGTATCGCTTTCGTGTGCCACCATGCCGGTATATATATTACCGTCTTTGGTGCGAACTTGATGGTTGAGGTAGCGGGTATCTACTGCCGCATTGGGGTCGAGTATGTCGTGTAGCAGGGACTCTCTGCTCTTGCGGCCAATTTCGGTAAGCGCCGGCCCCACCTCTTTGCCCATCTCTCCATAGCGATGGCAGGTACTACAGCTGGTTTCAAAAATTTTCTTACCCTTTTGGGGTGATCCTTTTAAAGAAAGGGCCCCATGCATTTGGGCGATGGCTTCTTTTCGCTGTACCACGCCTGCATCCGAAAACAGGGCCCGGGCTCTTTTGCTGACGTTTTCATCTTCAGAAAAGAGCAAGACCCTTCGCCTTTCCAGGTCGAAGTTGAGCTCTCCCGGTCTGATGGAACCCTGCTCCAGGGCGGTGAGCAGCAGCTCGTGGTTTTGAGATTTGTACAGGAGAATATTACCGGCCAGCTTTCGGGCTTCGGGGCCCAGGGTGGGCCAGCGTTCCAGCAGTTTGCGGCCCACCTCCGGCTCATTGGCGGCCCATAGCTGAGCCAGTGCTTCCTTTTGCAGGGCCAGGGGTTGGCGGTTGTCGAGCAGCCGGTACAGCAGCTCTTCTCTGTTTTTGAATGCGTCCAGGGCCAGCAGCTGCAGGCTGGCCAGGCGGAGCTGTACGTTCAGGCTGCTGTCCTGCACCTGCAGGCGGGCAGCGGCCAGCTGCGGGCGCAAAAGAGGCGAGAGAGGCAGGCCCATGCTGGCCCTGAGTTTGGCCGTGGCCCTCAGCAGAGTGGGGGAGCCTGCGGACTCCAGTTTTTGCAGGCTGGTAAGCAGGCTGGCGGGAAGCCTGTTGGACGCTTGTGCTCCGCTTTCTTCCCATCCTGTAGCCAGGGCTTCCAGCAATTGGGCCTTTTGTGGCTGGGGGAGAGGCGAGGAGGTGAGTCCGTCGAGCAGTTGTTGTATGCCTGCTGTCTGCTGCTGTTTGCCCAAGAGGTTCCCCAGGCAGCTGCCCACCAGTTGCTGGTTGGGGCCCCATTGCTGCAGGCTGGCCAGTTGCAGGCTGAAATCCAGCGGCTGGCGGCTGGCGGCTACCGCCACGGCCATGGCCGTCCAGGTATCGGTCTGCGTCTGTTGCAGCAAACGGAAGAGGGCGGCGCGAATATCTGTTTCGAGGCGGGTGAAGGCTGCTCCATGCAGACGGCTCAGGCTCAGGGCAGCCTGCATGCGCACCCGGGTGGATGGGTCGGCAGTGAGCTGCAGCACCTTTTGGGCTAGCGTGGGCTGTTGGCTCAGCACAGGCTCTGCCATGCGGATGGCATGCTCGCGTACGCCCGGGTGGGGATCTTCCAGGCCGGCTTGTATGAGGGCGGGAGTGAGGGCTCCCAAGCCCTCCAGGGTCCAAAGGGCATGCATGCGTGCCAGGGGGCTGGGGCTCTCCTGGGCCAGGGCCTGGAGATGAGGAAGAACTGCTGTGTCCTGGCGCTCTACCATCAAGCGCTGGCTGGTCATGCGCACCCACTGGTGGGGGTGCTCCAGCTTGGCGACCAGGGCCTGAGGGCTTTGAGTAGAAA
Organism: Bacteroidota bacterium; assembly: GCA_003696835.1. GTDB lineage: Bacteria > Bacteroidota > Bacteroidia > J057 > J057 > J057. The sequence goes on along the minus strand of RFHT01000392.1, from coordinate 1,177 downwards.
GTGAAGAAATGGGCTGGGGGTTGAATGATTTGGGCACAATGCGGTAAATACGCCCCTGGTTTTTTCCTGCCCGCAGGTCCATGTTCACCTCCAGCTCGTCGGGAATCCACTCGGGATGCTCAATGACGACCCGGTGCATATCCAGTACATACAGGGCGCCATCGGGGCCTACGCAGAGGTTGACCGGGCGAAAGGCCCGGTCGGTACTGGCGAGGAACTCCACTTTGGGGCGGTTGCGCGAGGCGGTGGCCTGCGGCCCCTGTACGCTGAGGCGGTCGAGGTGGATGAGGTTGAGTACTACATCGGCTACCAGGAGCGGGGCATCCAGCTCAGGGGGAAAAGCCGCACCGCCATAGAAGGTAATGCCGCAGGAGCCGGAGAAGTAGCCCGACTGCTCGGGGTGGTTGACGCGGGTTTCTTGTTCGCCTATGGGATAAATGCGGGAGAGGCCATTTTCTTCATGGTCGGAAATGTTGACCAGGGCATGTGGAGGCCTAAGGGGCAGTCCGTCTGTATAGCGTCCCGGGATGACGAGCTGGGAAACGTGCTCGAGGTTATGGGTTTCGTACATGCGCCCCCAGTGGTCGAATGCCAGCTCAAAGCCGCCGGAGGATTCTCCTACACGTTGGAGCTGCTGGGTTTGCAGGCGAAAGCGGATGTCCTGTCCCCGCATGTCGAGGGCGGTTTGGGGCGCAGCGGTGAAGTAGGGTTTGCCCGAATTGCCGCCGTTGGCGGCATATATCCAGTTGTCCAGTCCATAGGTGAGGCCATTGTAGTTGTGCTGGAGGTTGCCGTCGCTAAATCCCTCCATGAGCACTTTGCGCTCATCGGCCAGGCCATCGCCATTTGTATCTTTGAGGTACAAGAGTTGGGGGGGCGCGGCCACCAGCCATCCCTGGCGGTAAGGCATGATGGAAGAGGCCTGGTTGAGCCCCTGTGCAAACACCTGCCGCTGGTCAAAGCGGCCGTCCTGGTCGGTATCTTTGAGCCATACCAGGCGGCTCTGTTCATCGCGCAGGGGGTAGCCGGGCATTTCGAGCACAAATGCCCGTCCGGCTTCGTCAAACTCCATGTCAACGGGGTCGAGTACCAGGGGCTCAGCTGCCACCCGCTCAAGGCGAAAATCGGGGTGAAGGACAAATTCGTCTTCGGGACTGTTGGTGGCAGGGCTGCATGC
>RFHT01000391.1 GCA_003696835.1 Bacteroidota bacterium | reverse complement strand
GGTGTCGCCCCGCTGGGGCTTCAAGAATGGTTAGGTGCCGAAAGGCTACAAAGGTGAAGCTCCTACGGAGCTGGCACCCCGGTAGCCCCAGCGGGGCCCAACCTTTGTAGGGTGTCGCCCCGCTGGGGCTTCAAGAATGGTTAGGTGCCGAAAGGCTACAAAGGTGAAGCTCCTATGGAGCTGGCACCCCGGTAGCCCCAGCGGGGCCCAACCTTTGTAGCACAAAGAACCCCCACCCATCCCAGCTCCGTAGGAGCGGCACAAAAACTTCAACGTGAGTCCCTCAAAGGGATCGCAGGTGCCAGGTGGTACATGCTGCATGCGGTATCACCTGGCAGGCTGCATGCTGCTGATCCATTCGCGTATGAGGGCTACGCCTTCCTCATGTACGAGCTTGCGGCCAATTTCGGGCATGCGTATGCCGGGGTCGTTGGAGGCAATGCGAAACATGAGGATGGAGGCATCGGGCTGGCCGGGCAGGATGTCGTACTGGCTGTCGCCTGCGCCGCGGCCTGCGGCCACGGGGGGTTTCATCACGCCCAGGGCAGCGCTGCCGTCGGGCTGGTGGATGTCGAGGAAGAGGCCCGAGGTGTTGGCCGGGCCGTGGGGGTTGTGGCAGTGGGCGCAGTTGATGTCCAGCCAGGCACGGGCGCGGCTGTTGAGGTCGCCGGTGGCGGGGTCGTTCCACACGGCAATGCGGGGTACCTGCTCCAGCTCAGGCAGCCCGGCCAGCAGGCCTGCCTGCTGCCATTTGAGGAGCTGGTTTTGGGCTCCTTCCGGGTAGGGAAAATCCCCATTGAGCTGGCGGGCCGTAGGACCAATGGGCTTGAAGGCACCGTCGTAGCTGTGGCAGCCCTTGCATTCGTTTACATTGGGCACCACGTACTCCAGTTTTTGCTTTTTGCCGTTTGCCCGTGTCCATTTCACCTCCATGCGGCCACCAGCCACCTCCAGGGTGGCATCGGTTTGGGCTTCGTTCCAGATGTAGGGGTAGGCCTTCCATCCGCTGGCTTCGTGTATGAGTACGCGGGTTTCTATCAGGCGCCTGCCCTTTTGGGGTTTTCGCTCGTCGTAGGGATAGTAAAAGGTCTTGATGAGCATGCTGCCCACAGGAAAATCCAGTACCTGTGTGTCATGGTAGGCGGCCTGTTTGCCCGGCGGGAGTTTCACAAACCTCAGCTTTTGGGCATAATCCGAAAAGAGGGGGGTGTTGAGCTGGTAGGGCATCACCCCGGCTGCGGGGGCCTGATCAGCCATATTGCCCTGAAAAAAGCCGTATTCCGACAACAGAGCCGGAGGGGCAAAGGAGGGGTGCTGCTGCTTGAGGCTGAAGCCCCAGGCCAGCAAACAGCACAGGCTTACAGCTGCGTATTGAAACAGGGTTCGAAATCGCATAAGGTTTTGAAATTATATTCAGTATGTTAGTCAGTGGCTAGGGTGCGCCTGCCTCCTACTTCAGGCTGAGGCTGGGCGGTGCCAGTGCGCTTCTGCTGCAATCGTAAGGGGCCAGGTCGGTACTCATGCCCTTGAAATTGTTTTCTGCGTCCAGGTTTACAAAGGTGGCGTTTTTGTTGTTGCGTATGCAAATGCGGTATTCCTCCTTCACCTGCCCGTTTTCGTCCAGGGTGTTGGGGTCTAAGATGCCATCGTAGAGGATGTCGGGTACGTTTCGTTTGAACTTGCTCCAGAGCAGCAATCCAATTTTGCTCCGGAAGGTGGGGCGCTGGGGCGTGCGTTCGAAGGTATTGTCGTGCACATATACGGCGGTGGGGTAGGGGTAGTAAAGGGAATCGGTAATGGGAGTTTCGGTCATGTAGTAGCTGACGATGGAGAGGTTGGAGGTGCGGTTGTTGCGAATCTCATTGTTATATACCTCCACTTCGCTGGCAGCCAGCACCATGAGGCCCGTGCCGGGGGGCACTTTACCTACGGAGGTTCCTTTAGGAGCAAAATTTTTGTGGTTATTCTCCCACACTTTGTTGTTATACACCCGCACATTGCCGCCTTTTTTCTTGGGCAGGTTGGGCAGGTCAAATACCAGTATGCCGCCGGTATTGCCGGTGGCTTCGCACTGATAGACGTCGGCCAGGGTGGAGTTTTCAATTTCTATGCCTGCCACGTTGTGGTAGGCCCGGGAGTTGCGCACGATGATGTTGTGCGACTGCCCCACGTAGATGCCGGCATCGGAGGCCCCTATGGCTTCGCAGCCGTCTATGAGTACATTTTCACACATAACGGGATAAAGGCCATAAGCGCCGTTTTTCTTGCTGGGCTTGCCCGTCCAGGCTGTGCGCACGTCTATAAAGCGTATGCCTTTGGTTTTTTGCACCTTGATGGCATCGCCTTTGGCATCTTCTACCGTGATGCCCTCGATGGTGATGTTCTCGCAATTGGTGATTTCGATGCCTTCGGCCCCTTCGGTCTGGCCCTTGAAGGAGATGACGGTTTTGTCCTTGCCCGCTCCGCGTATGGTGATGTTCTTTTTTTCGTCCATGGAGAGGGTGCCTTTGGCGGTGAAGGTACCTGCGGGGATGGTGATGGTCCCGCCTTCTTCAACCATGATGAAGTCGGTTTGCAGCTTTTTCTGCATGTCGGTTTGGGCGTGAATACAGGCAAACAGGCCCAAAGTCAGGAATAAGGTGATGAGGCGTTTCATAGGTTGGAATTGGTTTTGAGCAAAGGTAAAAATTTTTTTCGTAAATTTGAGCACTTGCTTAAAAAATTAAGCACTTACTCAATAAATTGAATTACATGCCCAAAACCCGCATAGCAGAGCTTCGCAAACGGGAGATTCTCACCCACCTGCATGAGCTGATTGTACAGGAAGGCCTGGAAGGGGCTTCCATGACGAAGGTGGCCAAGCGCATGGAGGTAAACTCCAGCCTGTTGTTTCACTATTTTCCCACCAAGGATGCGGCCCTTTCGGCCCTGATCAATCAACTGCTGGAGCATTACGAGCGGCATTTTGTGCCCATGCTGGAGGGCCAGCCCGATGCCGGGGCTCGCTTTAGTAAGGTGCTGGAGGCGCTCTTCAGCCCGGAGTGGGATGCGCTCACCGAAGGGCGGGTGTTTTACAGCTGCTATCCCCTCATTTTTCGCGAGGCGGAAATAAAGCGTCGTTTTCAGCAGTTGTTTGCCCAGTTTCACGCCCACCTGGTGCAGGAGCTGGAGCGGGCCCGGCAGCATGGCCTCATCAAGGTGGAAGACCCCGCTTTGGCGGCTCACCTCATCATTAGCATGGTGGAGGGCATCAATTTTTACGAAAATATCCTTTCTGCTCCGGAGCTGGTGGAGGCGCAGTACGCTGCCTTCCGCAGGCTGGTGATGCAGGCCCTGCGGGCGGGGGTGGTGTAGGGGG
>RFHT01000390.1 GCA_003696835.1 Bacteroidota bacterium | reverse complement strand
CCCTGACAAAAGTATTGCTTCAGGCTCTTCAGGTCGCCGCTGAAGCGGAGCAAGTAACGCCCCGACCCCCGGTCCTCATAGTCCCGGATGGGAATGCGCATTTGGCTTTCAAAGAGCAATATCCGCAGGCTGTACACAAATTTTTCGCCCAGCAGATTGATGAGGTAGCGCTCCCCATAAGTCAGCACTGCCCGGGCTCCAATCAGGCTCAGAAAAAAAGCCATAAATAGGTGAATATCCGACAAATCAAAGGGAAGCAGGGTGAGCAAACGCGCCCGGAAAGAATGCATCCCAAAAAGAAAGTCGTAATACTTCCCTATGGTAATGGGGATCAACAAGGTAGCCATACCGGCAAAAAAGCTGACCAACAGGGTGGCTACAGCTAATTGCCGGTATTGGCTATACAGCCTGATGATGAGACCTCGTTTACGCAACTCGTACCTGGGTTCCATTTTGGTGATAGTTTTCTGTAAATTCTAGGTAATTCAGCAATGAGGCCTGCTCCATGTCTTCCAGCGTAAGTACATTGATACTCAGCTGTGCTGCTACTTCTTCCACCAGCAATGGCCGGGCAGTAAAGAGACCGCTTACAGCAAATGGTTGTATGCCCCACTTATGCAACAACTCCAGTCCACTGAGCACACCCAGGCTGTCGCCTGCCGAAAATATCACGTGATGAACCTGGCTCATGAACAGGGGGTTTTGCAGCAACATACTGGTTTCGCGCTGTAACAGCCCGTCGGCTATTTCCACAACGATATAATCGTATCGGCCGGCTGCAAGTTTCCCCTTGAGGGCTCTGAACAGCAACAACAACTCTTCTTCTGAACACATATAGGTTGAAGGATAGCCAAAATGCGAAAAGTCTATGCTGGCCATGGCCCCGCAATCAACGGCATACTGGGGATCCTTGGAATAGACGGTGCCCGTGAGCTTCATATAGGCCACCCGCTTGCCCGCATGCCGGATTCCCCGGCACAAAAAGCCAGCCGTAGTCGTCTTGCCGCTGTCCATAGAGGTACCCACCGAAAGGATCACACGGGTATGGGGGTTGCATTCGGCAGCGGTTTCTTTCAGCCTTTGTACTGGATGAATGGTATTAATAACGCGCCCAAATGGGTTCACTGCATAACCCACCAGTTCCAGTGTTGTGGGCCCCTTGGCTTCCAGGGGTTTGTACATGGATTTTACGACTCCCACTACTCCACCTTGTCCCAGTATATGGTACTCCTCAAAAATTCCATCCGGCACGTAGCCTTCAATCTGGTTGGTTGCATAGCGGTTACCAAAAGCACAAAGCACATAATCGCCGGGAAACAGGTGCTGGTTGATTCGTTCGGCATTGTGGATACGGGTATGCTTGCCTATGGTCTTTACCCGAAACAAAGCTACATCTCCTACCATGGGCAGATAGCTCTTGGTCATGCCAGTGTTCAGCTCATATTGGTGAACGTCTTTACAGATCAATGATTTCTTTACTTGGTATTCCATGATTTTAAGGTTTTATGATGGATTGAAAATAATTTTCGGGTTTCTGTGAACTGGCCTGCCTGGCCAGTCTCTTTTTCCTTTCTCCCAACAGCGTGGGGAGGTAATATTTGATGCTGATGCCCAGCACGAGCTTATTGCTGAAAGCCCTTGATACCCTGCCCGTGCGGGGATTGACTACGTTAATCCGCCGGTGGTTTTGGATGTCCCAGGGGGTGTTAAATTCCTCCTGAAGCATGCTGTACAAGGTGAGCTTCAGAGATTTAGTGGGCCTGAAGTAAATACCCAGGGTTCCCCGGAAGCGGTGCAGCCCATCCGGGCTCTGTTTTACCACGCGTTTTCCCTCAGCATTGTACTGCGAGATGGGCGAGCCTCCTATGTTGTAATACAGCCTGGTGCTTGCAAAAGGCATAAATTTGAAATCTCCCAGATTGACTAATGATTTGGGTTTGAGGTAAAAGGTATAGATCAGTCTGAGGCGGTATTTCTTTTCTTTTTTAGTATGCTGCTCTACATTCAAAGAATTAGAAAGTTGCCAATTTTTCAACCTTGTGCGCAGAGATATACCTGCTGCAAAGCGCCACTTATGCGAAAAACCCTCCTCCCTGGGAGAAGCCGTCCACTGTGTAGCTGCCGAAAGCCAGAGACTGGAACTGAGCCGGTAGCCGATGCTGCCCGAAGTCTGCACGTACTTCAGCTTCCTCGGCTCGTAATCAAATCCATAATTTTGGCCCAGGTTGAGAGAAAACTGCTTGTTCAACTTGGTATAAACCCCTACTACCAGCCACTGGTTAATATCTCGTGGCCGGTTTTGCCCCAGCGCTCCCAGGCCCAAACAAGCGATAAGCGAGAATATGAGTGCTGTCTTCTTCATTTTTTCTTAGATTTTGGTGTTCATGCTGTTTGTGCTCAGGGCTTGTCGCTTTTTACTAAATGCGCTTAACGCCCTTTTCTCTGTATGCATGGGCTAATTTATCCGGGCCATCTGATTCCCGTAAATTCAAAAACAAATATTTGTTGGGGGGTGATATACAGAAATAAAAAACCAAAACCGCCTATACAGCCAATATAGGCGGTTTTTTTATTGTCAAATAATTGAATATGTTTGATTTTTATTTGCCAAATAAGGCGATCATTTAGGCAAACTTGTTTGTGATTTTTTTGTGCATTTTTCTCAAAAAAGTTGTATATTGATGCATTAATGCATTTTTTCTGTTACAAATTGCTGTCATTTGTGAAAAACTTAAGACTGATCCGAATCTTGCAAACGCTCAGTCCTGCGGAGATGAGGAAGTTTAAAAAATACGTTTGCTCCCCGGTACACAACCAGCACAAGGACACCATCCGCCTCTTTGAACTATTGCATCAGTACTATCCTGATTTTGAGTCTGAGGAGCTGGACCGCCATGCAGTTTTTTCTTCCTTATTCCCCAATCGTCCTTATGATGACCAGAAGCTCAGGAGCCTGCGCAAATACCTCTTTGATCTGCTGATAGACTTCATTACCGATCTGGAAATCGAGCAATACCCCCTGGTTCGACAGTCTTATAAATTGAAAGCCCTGCATTACCGCCACCTCGAAAAAGAGTTTATCCAATACCTCAAAAAGGAACGCAAGCAGCTTGAAGCATACCCTTACCGCAATGCCGACTACTTCCTGGCCAAATACTTTCTGGAAGATGAAGTCTTGGTGTATCAAATGAGCAAAAGCCGCTGGGCAATGGACCAGCCTCAAAGCGTTATTCAGGCCCTGAACCACTTCTACCTCTCAGAAAAGCTGAGGTACTGTGTTTCCATGATGAATATTCAGCAAATATTCAAGGTAGAAAAGGAGATCCCCATGTATGAAGAAGTAGTACAATATTGCAGGAATCATCTGGCCTCCCTGCCTCCCATTATTCAGGCTTACTACCATTTGCTTTCACTCAACCAGGAAGAGGACGCCCACCAGCACTTTGTTGTCCTCAAGCAACTGGGACAAACCCAATTTACCTCCTTCCCCTCCGACGATTGGATCAATATTTATTACAGCATGATCAACTATTGCCATCATCGCTACCTGGCGGGCGACATCGGCTTTTTGTCTGAAATGCTGGATTTGTATGCCGTGATGCTCGAGCGGAAGCTACTGCTGGAAGATGGTTTTCTCTCTACCCACAACTACAAAAACATCACCACTCTGGGCTTGCGTCTGGGCAAATACGAATGGACGGAATCATTTATAGAAACTTACAAAGACTACATACAGCCCCAGTTTCGCCAGGGAATTTACAGCTACAACCTGGCCCATCTGTATTTCTACCAGCAAAAATACCGGCAGGCCCTGCGGCTGCTCAACCAAATTGATTTTATTGATACCTTCTACCGCATCAGTTACAACATCCTCCAACTGAAAATATACTATGAGTGCAACGAAGCCGAAGCCCTGCTCTCACTCTGTGAAAGCTTTCGCACCTTTATCCGACGCAAAAAGGAGCTAACCGCTTCGGTAAAAAAGTCCTACACCAACTTCGCCAAATATGTAAGGGCCCTCTTCATGGTGAAAATAGGCATTGACAAACGGGCAGATAAACTCAAAGATAAAATTGAAAATTGTGATGCCCTCACCGAACGCCAATGGGTATTGCAAAAGCTTGCAGACCTAAGCCACAAAGCAGAAAAGGCCGTTTCATAAGCCTGTACACAGAAGCAGGCGGCCCTGCGGGCCGCCTGCCAAGCTATGGGTTGTACTTAAACAACTAGGAAGATCGGGTAATCAGATTGTTATTGATTATATTCTGAAACTTTAGCCACCTGAGCTTGTACTGCCTTATCCATCTTTCCACAAAAAATTGCCGTCCAGGTCGAAAAACAACTTGACGTCATTATTCAGCCGTATGCGGTACAGCCAGCGGCCATCTTCAAACTTGCGGTGTGCACGCCCAATGCTTTGGTTGGGATAGTGGGTTTCTACGTAGGTAATAATCGCAGCCGGCAGACTGCTGATGTCCACACTGATCTCCTGCCCACTGCTGGAAATGTCCACGCGCTCCGTACAGGCGCCCATTCCCATCACACACACCCACATCAAAGCCAGGTTCAGATACTTTCTCTTTACAAGCTTGTTCATATTTTTTCTGTTTTCTTGCTCTTAAAGGTAGTGGATACCCAAGACAGGCAAAAAGATTTATTTTGGCCATTGTGAAGGCGAATAGTTAGGATAAAATCCCATTTTTTAGCTTTTAAGAACAAAATATGCCGTATTTTTCCTGAATACAGGCTAGTTTGTGATATTTTTTTCTGGAAAATTTTACCCGATCTTCCCTGCCTGCTGCTTCAGCCTTTCCTTTTTGGGGGGAATGCTGCAAATTTGGAAAACGCCCGTGTTTCAAACAGCTATTTCTGTCAAGACCTGCTAACGATTTTCGCCCCATGCCCACCTACTCCCAATTTTCGCCTCCCCTCAAAGCAGTAGCCATCGGCGCTGGTTATTTCAGCCAGTATCACTTCGAAGCCTGGCAGCGCATCCCCCAGGTGCGGCTCACGGCCCTGTGCGAAGTGGACGAAGCCAAAGGCCGGGCGGCCTGCCGGCAGTATGGCATTCCCCGCTGGTACAGCCAGGCCGCCGACATGCTGCAACGGGAACAACCCGACTTTGTGGACATCATCACCCCTCCTGCCACCCACCTGCAGCT
>RFHT01000008.1 GCA_003696835.1 Bacteroidota bacterium | reverse complement strand
GAAGTATATATTGAGCATTTACCGCTATTCATTTCTGCAAATTCCAAATTTGTATCAATTAATTCGCATTTTCCATCAAATTATTAGAAAAATAAATATAAAAACACACAACTACTCAAAAAAACAAACCCATTTCTACCCACTAGTAATACTCAATCATGTCCATGCCTGCCAAATGGCCGTAATCATTCAGGCGGTCCAGCCACCATTCCCCAGCTTTGTATTTGAGGCAGGTAAGGGAGGTGTTGTGAATTTGGGTGCGAAAAAAGCTGTTGGGATCTGCCTTGAGGAGCTTTCTCAGCAGGCATTTGATGGCCAATCCATGAGAAAACACGGCCAATTTTGGCATTTGTTCTTCCTCCGCCTGGTGCAGAACGCCTAGGAGCCAGTTGTACATGCGCTGTTCAACCTCTAGTTTGGATTCTCCACCTGGTGGTTTGAAGGTGAGGGGATTTTCGACTACCTGCTGAATGCGTTCAGGGGTGTAGATCTCACTTCTGAGCAACCCCTCCCATTCTCCCTGCGACATTTCCAGGATTTGGTCGGAAAGCTGAATGGGGCTGCCCTCCTGTATGGGGAGCTGATTACAGACAATTTCTGCGGTATGCCGGGCGCGCAGGGCGGTGGAACTCCACACCTGGTCGAAGTGCAGGCCTTCCGTTTTGAAGCGACGGGCCAGGCGGTGGGCCTGCTCAATACCCCGCTCTGAGAGGGGCAGGTGATTGGACTGCCCACCGATGAGGTGATGGTTAACATTACCGAGGCTTTCGGCATGCCGGATAAAAAAAATGTGAATCATGGTTAATCATTGAAGAAAAGTGGCAATACGCTCTTTGTCTCGGGAAAGTGGAGCCAGGGCAGTCATTGCTTTAGATTTGAGCTGGCTCAGCCAGGCTTCCATGTACAGGAGGCGGGGATAGCGCTGGCGCAGTTGCCGGATATCCGCTCCTTTGTAGGTATCGAGTTTGCGTTTGTCCAGCCAGCGAAAACTTTTGTAGGCCTCACGGCTCAATTTAAACCTGGCCACAATCAGGGGCATGGACTGGAAGCGTATATCTGCCTGCAATACTTTAGTGAATACCCCGGCCACTTCATTCATGTTGAGTTGGTCGGCAGCCAGCTCTATTTCCTCGCCTATGTAATGCCGTGGTTGGGAGAATGCCTCGGCTACCAGGGCTCCAAAGTCTTCAATGGAAATAAACTGCTGTATGCAAAGGGGCCGCAAAGGCAGCACAATTTTCCCTTTGGTAAGCTGAACGAGGGCCTCGTCTTTGAGCAAATCATCCATAAAGGTGGCCGACCTGAAGATGGTGACCGGCAGGCCCAGGGCATGGATGTGGGCCTCTATTTCGGCCTTGCTCTCCCACTGGGGGATACCGGTGGGCAGTCCGGCGTAGAGCACCGAGCTATACACCAGGTGCTTGATGTCCTGTTCACGCGCCACTTCGGCCAGGTTTTTTCCCTGTCTGATTTCCGCTTCTATGCCTTCTTCCTCAAAAGTTTGCATGCTAAAGAGGCCATGCGCCCCTTTGAGTGCGGCACGCAGAGAAGCTTTGTCTTCCATGTCGCCCTCAATGAGGCAGGCACCCATTTGAAGGAGTTTGCGTGCCTTCAGGCTATGGGGGTTGCGGGTAAGTGCCCGCACCTTCCAGCCCCTGGCCAGCAGGTGCTGCACCACGGAACGCCCCTGCCGGCCGGTAGCGCCCGCAACACATATTACATCGCCATGATACGAAGCCGCAAATGGCATGTGCGCGCTGGTTTGGGTTTGTTTTTGGTAAAAATAGAGAAGTATTCGAAAAAGGCCAGTTTTTTGTGCTTTTTTCTTTTGTACTATCCTAATTCCGGCTTTTCATTGTAAATTCAGGCACTCATTTATTCCCACCTGGCTTTTTTTATAAAACGGGTGAGGAACTCTCAAAACCCCAAAAAATATGTCCCGAAAAAAACTCTTTCTGCTGGATGCCATGGCCTTGCTGTACCGGGCGCACTTTGCATTTATTCGCAACCCCCGCCTCACGAGCAAGGGCGTAGATACTTCGGCAGTATTTGGGTTTGTCAATACCCTGCTGGAAATCATTGCCAAAGAAAAGCCCACCCACCTGGCCGTAGTGGCCGATACCAGTGCGCCTACTTTCCGGCACATAGCCTACCCTGAGTACAAAGCCCAACGGGAGGCCATGCCCGAAGCCCTGCAAAACGCCATTGAACTCACCTGGAAGCTACTCGATGCCATGAATATTCCCGTACTGAAAATGGATGGCTATGAAGCTGACGACATCATTGGCACCCTGGCCACACGCCTGTCCAAAGAGGGGTTTGACGTTTATATGGTAACTTCTGACAAGGATTATGCACAGCTGGTGCGGGAGCACGTGTATTTGTACAGGCCCCAGCACAAGGGAGGGGGCTTCGATGTGCTTGATCCCCAGAAGGTTGTGGAAAAATTTGGCATTCCGCCGGAGCGCATTGTGGACTTTCTCGGGCTCAAAGGGGACAGTGTGGACAACATTCCAGGCATTCCCAAAATAGGTGACAAGACAGCAGTTTCCCTCATCAATGAATTTGGCACGGTAGAAAACATCATTGAGCATGTGGACGAAATTTCCCGCAAAAGCATTCAGCAAACGGTGCGTGAACACGCTCAGCAGGGGCTGATGTCCAAAGAGCTGGCAACCATCAAAACCGACGTGCCCATAGAGGTGGACCTGGAGCAAATGGAGGTCTCCCATGTCAACCTCGAAGCCATGATGCCCATACTGGCAGAGCTGGAATTCAAAACCACCACCCAGCGCATTCTAAACAGTGTACTCAACCCCATGGCCCAGCCCACCGATCTGTTTGGGGGAACTTATTCAGAGGGGGAGCCCTCCGTGGGGGTGCAGCTAGGTGAAGTAAACTCCATCAACGACAGCGAGCACGATTACCGCCTGCTGGACAGTGCGGAAAAGCGGGCAGAGCTCATTGCCCGCATAGAGGAAGCAGGGCTGGTGTGTTTTGACACTGAAACAACCGGCCTGGACCCCATGCAGGCCGAGCTGGTGGGCATGTCTTTTTCGCTCAAAGCAGGAGAGGCATTTTTCGTTTACCTGCCCGAAGCACGTGAAGAGACCCTGGCTATACTGGAGGAGTTTACAGAGGTATTGCAAAGTAAATCCATCAAAAAAATTGGTCAGAACCTCAAATACGACCTCCTCATGCTGCGCAACTACGGCATACGCGTTGAAGGGCCTATGTTTGACACCATGCTGGCCCACTACGTGCTGGACCCCGGAGGCAAACACGGCATGGATGCCATGGCGCGGGAGTTTTTGAATTATGAGCCGGTATCCATAGAGTCGCTCATCGGTAAAAAAGGCAAAAAGCAAAAGAGCATGCGGGAAGTAGAGCTGGACCTGCTAAGCCGCTATGCCGCCGAGGATGCCGACATCACCTTCAGGCTATACGAAATACTGGCGCCCAAAGTAGCAGGTAACAAGGTATTTGAGGAAATTGAGCAGCCCCTCATGCCCATTCTCGCCGACATGGAGTACCAGGGCATACGCATTGACACCCAGGCACTGGAAGCGTATTCCAAAGAACTGGATGAGCGCATGGCAAAACTGGAGCAGCGCATTTACGAGCTGGCCGGTGAAACCTTCAACATCAACTCTCCCCGCCAACTGGGAGATATTTTGTTTGACAAGCTGGAGCTGGGTAAGGGTAATAAGGCGAAAAAGACCAAAACGGGGCAGTATTCTACCAATGAGCAAGTGCTGCAGGCCCTGGCGGTACAGCACGAGCTACCTGCCCTGGTACTGGCTTTCCGCGGGCTCAAAAAGTTGCAGTCCACCTATGTAGATGCATTGCCCAAAATGGTGAACCCCAAAACCGGCAGGGTGCATACTACCTTTAGCCAGAGTGTAGCAGTTACAGGCCGCCTGGCCTCGGTCAATCCCAACCTGCAAAATATACCCATACGCACGGCCGACGGCCGTGAAGTACGCAAGGGCTTCATTCCCCGCGACGAACACCACCTGCTGATGTCGGCAGATTATTCACAGGTAGAACTACGCATCATGGCGGCCATGAGCAAGGATGAAAACATGCTTACTGCCTTTATGGAACAGCACGACATACACCGGGCCACGGCGGCCCGGGTGTTTGGAGTGCCGCCGGAGGAGGTGACCCCCGAGCAGCGTTCCCGGGCTAAAACGGTAAATTTTGGCATCATTTACGGCATCTCTGCTTTTGGCCTCAGCCAGCGCATGGGCATCAGCCGCACCGAAGCCAAATCCATCATTGACGCCTATTTCAAGACCTACCCCCGGGTGAAGGCCTTTATGGATGAATGCATTGCTTTTGCCAAAGAGCACGGGTATGTGGAAACCCTCTTTGGCCGCCGCAGGTACCTGCCCGACATCCACTCCCGCAACGCCACCGTGCGCAGCTTTGCCGAGCGCAACGCCATTAACTCTCCCATACAAGGTACGGCTGCCGACATCATTAAGCTGGCCATGATTGATGTCTTTCAGGCCATAGAAGCCGAAGGCCTGCGCTCAAAAATGATCCTGCAGGTACACGATGAACTGGTGTTTGATGCCCATAAGGAGGAAATTGAACAGATGAAACAACTGGTACAGGACAAAATGGTCCATGCTGTGGACATAGGCGTTCCCATGGAAGTGGAAATAGGGGTGGGCAATAATTGGCTGGAAGCGCATTAACAGCGCTAAATCCTTTGCACTGCTCGAAGTTGAAATTTGTAAGCAGAAGCTTGTAATTTAAGCCTGATCTACTTTTGGGATCGCATATATTCATTTACATGAAACCCATCTCTATTCTTTTGCTACTATGCTGGGCCTGTATAGCCAGGGCCCAGGAAATCATCGAGCCGGAGCTGAGCGGTGAGCGCTACAACATTTTGTGGATTGTCAACGAAGACATGGGACCTTATATTCCGGCCTTTGGGGACTCCACGGTAGAAACCCCCAACCTCAGCCGCCTGGCGGCTGAGGGCGTGCGATATACCAGCGTTTTCAGCCCTTCGGGCGTATGTGCGCCCAGCCGGGCGGCCATCGCCCTGGGCATGTACCCCTCGCATGTGGGAGCCCACCACATGCGCACCGGCGGCAACCCCAAGTTTTACCCCAAAACTCACCCTCCCTACGAAGCCGTTCCCCCGCCCGAAGCCAAAATGCACGGACAGTACATGCGGGAACTGGGCTATTACGCCACCAATAATGCCAAGGAGGACTACCAGTTTAGAAAATCCATCGTTTGCTGGGACGAAAGCAGCAACCAGGCCCACTGGCGCAAGGGCCCCAAAGACAAACCTTTTTTTTCCATTTTCAACCTGGGCATTACCCATGAGTCGCAAATATGGGTGCGTGCCAATGACTCCCTATGGGTGCCCGAAGACCTGCCCGTGCCAGTGCCTCCCTACCTGCCCGATACCGAGGTGGGCAGGCGCGACATCAGGCGCATGTACTCCAACATCAAAATCATGGACCAGCAGGTGGGGGAGATTCTTCAGCAACTGGAGGAAGACGGCCTGCTGGAAAAAACCATCATTTTCTGGTACCCCGACCACGGTGGGCCCCTGCCCCGTATGAAACGCCTCTGTTATGACTCGGGCCTGAAGGTGCCCATGATCATTCGTTTTCCCGGCGCTCAGCATGCGGGCAAAATTGACGACCGCCTCATCAGTTTCATCGATTTTTTGCCCACACTGCTTTCTCTGGCCGGTATGCAGCCCCCCGCTTACCTGGATGGCCAGGCTTTTCTGGGAAAGTACCGCGCCGCCGAAGACCGCACCTACATACACGCAGCCGGCGACCGCTTCGATGCCAAGTACGACATGATACGCGCCGTGCGCGACCACCGCTTCAAATACCTGCGCAATTACCATCCCGAAAAACCCTACTACCTGCCGGTGGCCTATCGCGAACAAATGCCCATCATGCAGGAACTGCTGCACCTGCGCGATGCCGGGCAACTCACCCGCAACCAGGCCCAGTGGTTCAGGGAAACCAAAGTGCCCGAAGAGCTTTTTGACCTGTACAATGACCCCCACGAACTGTACAACCTGGCCGGTAACCCCGCTTACCAGGCCAAGCTGGAAGAACTGAGGACCGAATGCGACCGCTGGATGGCCGAAATCGACGACAAGGGCCTGATGGATGAAGTAGATTTTGTGCAAACCATCTGGCCAGACTTTAAACAGCCAGTTACGGAAAAACCGGTGGCTGTGAAACACAAGCGAAGCGTCAGCCTGAGTTGTACCACTGAAGGGGCTGCCATTGGCTACCAAATTCTGGACAAAGATGAAGAAGCAGCACCTGCCCCCTGGCAGGTGTACATGGGGCCGGTGAATCTGCCCAAAGGAAAAAAACTGGTGGCCAAAGCCCACCGCCTGGGCTATGCAGTCAGTGAAGAAGTGATCGTAAAGTAATGTTAATATTTGTCAATTAACCAACCCATATCCTATCATGCGTTATTTTTCTTTGTGCCTGCTGCTTTGCCTGCTATTCGTACAAAATGGCCAGGCGCAGCAGGGAAAAGTCATAGAAAGCCTCGAAATGCAGAGCAGCATTCTGGGCAAAACGGTCAGGTACAGCCTGTACCTGCCTCCGGATTACGATTATGCCTCCCGTTCCTATCCGGTGGTGTATTTGCTACATGGCTATACCGACGACGAAACCGGCTGGATACAGTTTGGCGAGGTAAACCGCCTGGCCGATGCAG
The DNA here is from genome assembly GCA_003696835.1 of Bacteroidota bacterium. Lineage (GTDB taxonomy): Bacteria > Bacteroidota > Bacteroidia > J057 > J057 > J057. The sequence goes on along the minus strand of RFHT01000008.1, from coordinate 923 downwards.
GCATCAACAGCGGAGAATTGCCTCCCATGATCATCGTTATGCCCGACGGCGGGGTGAGTTGGTACATGAACGACTCCGAAGGCAAAGTGCGCTGGGAGGACATGTTTGTGCAGGAGTTTATGCCGCATATTGAGCAAAGCTACCGCATTCGCCGAAAAAAGGAGTTCCGTGGCATAGCGGGGCTGTCTATGGGCGGCTTTGGGTCTCTATTGTTGTCCATGCACCACCCCGACCTGTTTGGCTCCTGTGCTGCGCTCAGCAGTGGGGTATGGACCAGCGAGCAGATGATGAGTATGCCCCAGGACCGCTACGACCGCATATACGGCCTGCTGTATGGAAAGGGACTGGAAGGAGAACAGCGCATCAATCAGCACTGGTATGAAAATTCCATCATCAGCCTGGTCAGAAAGACCGATGCCGAAAGCCTGAAACAGGTACGATATTACATCGACTGCGGAGATGATGATTTCCTGGCCATAGGCAATTCTACCCTGCACATAGAGCTGCTGAAAAAGGAGGTTCCCCATGAGTACCGCGTGCGCGATGGCGGCCACAGTTGGTCCTACTGGCGGCATACCCTGCCCATTGGCCTGAAGTTTATTGGAGAAAGCTTCCACCGCTAGGATGCAGGATGCAGGATGCAGGATGCAGGATGCAAGATGCAGGATGCAGGATGCAGGATGCTGGATGCTGGATGCAGGATACAGGATGCAAGATGCAGGATACAGGATGCAAGATGCAGGATGCAGGATACAAGTGGTAATCCCTGATTAATGTTGACCTGCCACCTGTGACCTGCCACCTGCTACCTGTCACCTGCTACCTGTCACCTGCATCCTGTCCCCTACATCGCCACAATGAGCAGCTCTATGTCGCGGTAGTTCATGGTCATGCCCAGTATGGTGGCCAGGTTTTTCTTGGTG
>RFHT01000389.1 GCA_003696835.1 Bacteroidota bacterium | reverse complement strand
TGGTTGACAAAAACAAAGTTTCATGTATGCATGGTCCATGAAGGCACTATTGGGGTATTCCCCCTTTTTTGCAGCAGGTATATGCTGAATAGATACTTTACAAAAAACAAATGAGAATTCCCCCAATCTATTAACTTTGTGCCACTTCAACAAAAGCAATAAACCCTGATGAGCGAAACATACAAGCGATATACCATCACAGCAGCCTTGCCCTACGCCAATGGCCCCCTGCATATCGGGCACATAGCGGGTGCCTATTTGCCCTCCGACACCTACGTGCGTTACCTGCGCCTGCGGCAGCGCGAGGTGTTGTATGTGTGCGGCAGCGACGAGCACGGGGCGGCCATTACCCTGCGCGCCAAAAAAGAAGGCACTACCCCCAAAGCCATTGTGGACAAGTACCATACCCTCATCAAGTCCACCTTTGAACGCTTCGGCATCAGCTTCGATATCTATCACCGCACCTCGGAACCCATTCACCACCAAACCTCTCAGGATATATTTAAGGTATTGTATGAGAAAGGGGAATTTGAAGAAAAAGAAACCGAGCAGTATTACGACCAAACTTACAAGCAGTTTCTAGCCGACCGCTACATCACCGGCACCTGCCCCAAATGTGGCTATGAGGGCGCCTATGGCGACCAGTGCGAAAACTGTGGCACTTCCCTCAGCCCTACCGACCTCATCAACCCCATTTCCACCCTCAGCGGCGAGCCGCCCGTGCTCAGGCGTACCCGCCACTGGTACCTGCCCCTGGACAAGTATCAGCCCTGGCTGGAAAAGTGGTTGCTCGAAGGCAAAAAGGGAAAGTGGAAAAACAATGTGTATGGCCAGTGCAGTGCATGGCTGAAGGCCGGGCTGCAGCCCCGCTCCATGACCCGCGACCTCGACTGGGGCGTGGACGTGCCCCTGCCCGATGCCAAAGGCAAAAAACTGTACGTATGGTTGGATGCGCCCATCGGCTATATTTCGGCCACCAAACAATGGGCGCTGGATCACGGCAAAGACTGGGAACTGTACTGGAAAACTCAGCCCAACCCGGCCGACAACTCCCGCCTCATCCATTTTATCGGTAAGGACAACATCGTCTTCCACTGCATCATTTTCCCCACCATTTTGCATGCACATGGGGGCTTTCTGCTGCCCGACGATGTGCCGGCCAACGAGTTTCTCAACCTCGAAGGAGACAAAATTTCTACCAGCCGCAACTGGGCGGTGTGGCTGCACGAGTACCTGGACGACTTCCCCAACCGCCGCGACGAGCTGCGCTATACCCTGACGGCCATTGCCCCCGAAACCAAAGACAGCGAGTTTACCTGGAAAGACTTCCAGGCCCGCAACAACAACGAGCTGGTCAAAATTTTGGGCAATTTTGTCAACCGCGTGGTGGTGCTTACCAGCAAGTACACCGAAGGCGTGGTGCCCCAGCCGGCTAAGCTGGCTACCAACCATGCGGCCATCAACGCCTTTGCTCAAATACGCACCCATATTCATCAGATAGAAGAAAGCCTGGAAAACTTCCGCTTTCGCGAAGCCCAGGCCGAGTTTATGAACATTGCCCGCGTTGGCAATGGCTACCTCACCGAACAGGAACCCTGGAAAAGCTGGAAAACCGAGCCCGAAGCCACCAAAACCACCCTGTACGTGGGCCTGCAAATCATTGCCATGCTGGGGGTAGTGGCCAAAATCTTCCTGCCCGATACGGCCAACAAAATCTTTGGCCTGCTCCAACTGGACGGAGACCCCCTCAAATGGGATGACCTCGGCCGGGAAGACCTGCTGCAGCCCGGACACCAGATATTCAAGGGCAAAGCCCCGCTGCTCTTCACCAACATTGAGGATGCAGAAATTGAACAGCAACTGGCCAAACTGGAGGCTACTAAACAACAAAATGCCGGGGTGGAACCCCCAAAACCCGAAATTACCTTTGAGGATTTTGGCAAGATGGACATCCGCATTGGCACCATACTGGAAGCCGCCAGGGTGCCCAAAACCGAAAAGCTGCTGCAGTTTAAAGTGGATACCGGCCTGGATCAGCGCACCATTATTTCGGGCGTGGCCGAATACTTTGAACCGGAAGAGCTGGTGGGCAAGCAGGTGCCCGTGCTGATCAACCTCAAGCCGCGAAAAATTCGCGGCGTGCTTTCGCAGGGCATGATCCTCTTTGCCGAAGACCAGGACGGTCGGCTGAAGCTGATCAGCCCCACCGTGCAAACCGGCGCCGGCGCCGCCGTAAACTGAGCCCTGGGCCTACTGCGGGTCGCCCAACTGGGGAAAACGGAAGCGCGCGATGCTGGCAGGCGTATGCGCCTGCTGCATAATTTCGGCCATGCGGGCCACCACCTCCGGCTGTGCCTCCGCCACGTCGTGAAGCTCTTGGAGGTCCTTTTCCAGGTCGTACAGTTCTATGTCCATATTGCCTTCGAATATGTTCCGGCGAATGCCTTTCCACTTACCCATGCGCACTGCCTGCTGGCCCTTGTAGGCGGGAAACTCCCAGTACAAATATTCATGCGCAAGCTGCTTGCCGCGACCCAGCAGGCTGGGCAAAAAACTGATGCCGTCGGATTCGGGCGGCTGCTGAATGCCCGCCACCTCAGCCAGGGTGGGCATCACATCGTAGAAGGCTGAAATATGATCCGTTTCGCTACCCGCGGAAATTTTGCCCGGCCAGCTTGCTATCATGGGTACGCGTATGCCGCCTTCGTGGGTAAAGCCTTTGCCCCAGCCATATTCGCACTTAAAGGGGCCTGCGCTGTTGAAAAAGGGTGAGTCGGTGCCCCCGTTGTAGGAAGGGCCATTGTCGCTGCTAAATATGATGAGCGTGCGCTCATACACCCCCATTTCTTTGAGCTTGGCCACCAGGGCGCCTACCTGCTCATCCAGGTAGCTCAGCATGGCGGCATAAGCAGCCCGCGGGTACCGGTGGGGGAAATACCCGCGCTGGCCCAGGTAGGGGCGTTCGTCCCCAAACTTTTGGTGGTATGTTTCCACATAAGCAGGCGGCACCTGTAGAGGTACGTGGGTGAGGGGAGAAGCAAAATACAGAAAAAAGGGCTCATGCTTATTTTGCTCCATAAATTCCAGGGCCGCATCCAACATCTTGGCAGGGGCATAGTCCTGCTGAATAAAGCGGGCATAGCTGCCCGGATCCAGGGTGTCGGCTCCCGGTTCCAGTTTGGTGCCCGGCACGATGAGTTCATTGTTGAGCCATTCCTTTTCCTGGTTTCTCCACAAATGGCGGGGATAGAGATTGTGCGCCTGTCGCTGGCAATTGTAACCGTAAAAAAAGTCGAAGCCGCGCTTGTTGGGGATGCCCTCCGTAAGCGGGGCACCCAGCCCCCACTTTCCCACAATGGCCGTGCGGTAACCCGCTGCCTGCAGCATGCTCCCGATGGTGGGCACATCCGGTATGGGGCGTTGCCCCTCCAGTTCGGGGTTTTCCACAGCTTTGGCGTAATTCCACACCTCTCCCCGTTCCCGCCATTCGTCATTGCCGCGTATGTAGGCATGGCCAGTGTGCCGGCCCGTGAGCAGCACGCAGCGCGAAGGCGCGCATACGGGCGAGCCGGCATAGTGTTGGGTAAAGCGCATGCCGCTGGCTGCCAGCGCATCCAGGTGAGGCGTTTCAATTTTCTCCTGTCCGTAACACCCCAGTTCTCCGTAGCCCAGGTCGTCGGCCAGTATGTAAATGATATTGGGAGGCGCTTCTTCCGCCTGGGGTTTACAGGCGCATAAAAAAGCCAGCAAGGCAGCGATTAGGTAACAAGGGGTACGGGTCATGGGACATTCATGGTAATAAAGTGAAAAATCAGTAGTTGTTCAGTATGTTAAATAAAGCCACGCCTACCTGCCTTCGGTTGTCTGTTCGTAGCGCTGCTGGGCGAGCAGGGCGGGGTCCATGCCTTTGGTGAAGGGTTGCAGGCGAAAGCGGTAGCGATAGGGCTGTGCTGGCAGGCGGTATTGCTCATGGGTAGTTGCCCCCCAGGAGTTGTCGCCGCCCACACCCATCTGGCGGTAGTCCAGCGCCAGAGATACAAAATCCCGCTCTTTGAGGTCGTAGGTGTGCTTGCCGCCCCGGCCTTCGCGGGTGAGGTCTTCGGGCGTAAAACGCAGCGCACTCATGCTGAGGCGGGGCTGAGCCACCGCCAGCAGACCCACTCCCTGGGGATTGCGCAGGGCCACCCAGCGCACATCTTCTCTGTTACCGTTTTCCTGGGGAGCTACATAAGGCTCGTACATCTGGCTCACGGTGCTGTGGTAGTGCCCCACAAAAGCCGAGCTTTTGCGGTCCCAGTAATTTTCGTGCGGCCCCCTGCCCAGCCATTCTATCTCCTCAAACTCATCGGGTAGTTGCAGCATCATGCCCACACGCGGTATTTCCGGCAGCTCCGCATCGCCGGGCTGAAAGTCGTAACTCACCTCCACGGCCCCATTGCCCATCACCTCATACTCCAGCTGTACTTCCGAACCCGTGGGTAAGCTGTAGCGCGCGGAAAGCTTCACCTGCTGGGGGCTGATTTTTTGCAGCTCAAAAGTTTCGAGCCTGGCCTGCTTGCCGGCCGTACGCCATACAGCCGCCCGCTGGTGCAGCCGGTTGCCGTGGTCGTTGTCGGTAGGAGCGCGCCAGAAGTTGGGCACAGGCGCCCCGTGTATAAACTCCACCCCGTGGAAACGGTAGGAAATCAGTTGCCCGCTTTGATCGTCAAAGACCACTTCAAATTCCTCCCCAGAAATGCGGCTTTGGCCATTGGCATGCTCCGTGTTGAGTGCGGGAAAATCTGTGATGGATACCGCCCTGCTTGCTTTCTGGAATGGCAAAGGGATTTGTTCTTTGGCAAATTCGTGGTTTTGGGGAATGAGAGGCTGCGCCTCCTTGCTGCGCATGCTCAGGTTGAGAAAATACTCCTTGCCGGCTTCGGGCTCCAGGCCCTCATAGTCCAGCTGTAGCTCCAGGCTGCCTTTGGGAGGCACGGGCAGCTCCGCTACCTTGCCCGACTTCAGGGTCTGCCCGTCGGCCTGCACTTCCCATTGCAGGTAAAAGCCGTCAAGTGGGATGAAATCGTAGGTGTTGCGCAGGCGAACCCTGCCCTGTGTGGGGTCCACGGCCTCAAATTTTACATACTGGTACACCTTTTTCACCTCCAGCAGAGCCGGGTGAATGCTGCGGTCGGGGAATACCAGCCCGTTGATGCAGAAATTTTGGTCGCTGGGTACATCTTCAGGACCGTAATCGCCCCCGTAGGCCCAGTATTTTTCGCCTTCCGCTGTATAGGCTGCCAGGCCCTGGTCCACCCAGTCCCAGATGAAGCCGCCCTGCAGGGCGTCGTATTTTTCTATGACCTCCCAGTAGTCCTGCAGGTTGCCCACACTGTTGCCCATAGCATGGGCATATTCACACAGTATGAGCGGCCGCTGGGGGTTGCTTTGAGCGTATTTTTCAATGCCGGGAATGAGCATGTACATGGGCGCCACAATGTCGGTATAAGCTTCCTGGTGTGCCTGCTCGTATTGCAGGGGCCTGCTGGTATCGCGGCTTTTGATCCATTTGGCACTTTCGATAAAGTTGACCCCCGAGCCGGCCTCATTACCCAGCGACCAGATGATGATGGAAGCGTGGTTTTTGTCGCGCTCCAGCATGCGCTGTATGCGGTTGAGGTGGGCCTCCATCCAGAGGGGGTCTTTGGCCAGGCTTGCTTTGCCGTAGCCCATGCCATGCGATTCGATATTGGCCTCGTCCACCACGTACAGGCCGTACTGGTCGCACAGTTCGTACCAGCGGGGGTCGTTGGGGTAGTGGGAGGTGCGCACTGCGTTGAGGTTGTACTGCTTCATCAGCTGAATGTCGCGTATCATGCTTGCTTCCGATACCACGTGGCCGTGGTACTCGTCGTGTTCGTGGCGGTTGGCACCTTTGATGAGGATGGGCACCCCATTGACGAGCAACTGCCCGTTTTTGATTTCGGAGGTGCGAAAGCCCACCTTGCTGCCCACCACTTCCAGCACCCGGCCATTTTCGTCCCTGATACTGAGGGCCAACTGGTAGAGGTTGGGCGTCTCAGCCGACCATTTGAG
>RFHT01000388.1 GCA_003696835.1 Bacteroidota bacterium | reverse complement strand
TTTCCCTACGGGCTGATGATCGTGTATAAGGAACTGCAAAACCTGCATGCCTTTGACGACAACCATACCTACTTCAAGAACCGCTACAACCAGCAGGTAGCTTATGCCCTGGCCATGGACAAAGCGGTGGACCTGGTGGTGCAGTTTTTCCGCTCTTACGACATGTACTACCTCAGCCGCAAGGACAAGGACCACGCGGACATGATCCGCATCATGGAGAAGATCGACAACCTCAACAACTTGTACGACTCTCACCGCCTGTACATTTTCAAGGCCATCATTCACATTTTTGCACGCCTCTTTATCCATATCCCCGATACCATTCGCTGTGAGGTAGAGGATATTGAGCAAATGTTTGATCGTGCGTTTGAGATTTTGGGCGAATACAAGGATGATACCTTCTACCTGAACATCAACATTCTGTTCAACTTCCTTCGCTTTGTGTACTACGACAACAAGGAGGTGCGCGACAAGTCCAAGATTTATTTTGAAATACTGGATTACAAGATAGAAGAGCTGCTTACCCGCTACCACTTCAATGCCAATACTTCGCTGTTTTTATTCCGAAAACTGCGCTACCACCTGCGCACCAACGCCGTGGAGCAGCTCGTGCGCGATGTGGAGGACTACCTCAGCCACATTGAGGTGGAGCCCTACCGCATTACCTTCTTTGTAAATTTTTACCTCTTCCTGGCCCATACGTACTTTGCCGACAAAAACTACAAAAAGGCCTCGCGCATACTGTACAACCTGCGCAATGAGATCAACCTGCGCAAGTACGTACACATGGACCTGGAGGTGAAGTTTTTCCTGGCACTTTCCTATGTGGTAGTGGAGGATTTCGACCTGGCCAACCAGCTGATTCTCAGCCTGCAGCGCCAGCTTCGCAAGCCCACTATGGCCAAATACGAGCACGCCAAAACGCTGCTCAAAGTGCTGAGTGTGGCCCTGGGCGGCAAGCCCAAGACGCGCATGAAAAACCTGCGTACCAACATTGCCAAATGGAAAGAAGTAAACCAAGGCCGCTATGCATTGCTCACCGAACTGGACCTCGAGTCATTGTTTCTTCGTGAGGAAGTAGCGGCAGGTATGGCTGTATAATCGTCTCTCTGTAAAAATAAGCAGGGCACCTCCTTCGGGAAGGTGCCTTTTTTTATACAGCCGATACCCCCGGCACCAAAGTGTGCGGGCAAAGGAGCACGGCTATCAGTAAATGATCTGAAATTCGGGCAACAATACCAGGGACCACAGCAGGTCGGCCACTTCGGCCTGGCCTGGTTGGCTGCCCAGCAGGTCCAGGGCGGTGCGAAGCTCCCGCTTTGAAGGGGGCCGTAGCAGGGCATGTTGGTATAATTCTGTGGTCAGGGTTTGGGGGTCCTGTGGGTATAAATTCATCCAGCGCTGAGCCCCCCTGAGCAAAGCCTCATTGAAAAAAGCACCATTGGTGAGCTCCAGAGCCTGCAGCAAGGTGGTGCGGTCGTCGCGGGAAGTGGCCACATTTTCGCGGGTGGGGCGCCCAAGCGCCTTTTGAAAGGCATCGAGGTAAGTGAGGGAGGCCCGGGCAAACGGCATGATGTGCTGCAGGGAATCCCCCCCAAAGCCAAGCAATATGCCCCAGTGGCTGCGCCGCTGCCTGCGTGCCTGCTCCCACTGGCTGTCGTCAAAGTCTGGCTGCATCCACTCAGCAGCCGGAGGGTCCGCCGTGCATTTCCATTCGGTATTGGAACAGATCTCCATCACAGAGCTGTCGGCCAGCAGCAACCGCAGCTCAAACAACACCCCCGCGGGGTTGGGAATCTGGCCCTCGTTGGTACCGGCTATGGCGATGAGGTTGCGCCCGGGCTTCAGGAAGGGCTTTACTTCTTTGTGAAAAATGTAGCGCCAGTCCTTGCCACTACCCACTTCCTGCCCGTTGAGGTACAGCTGGAAGGCATGGTCCACACTCAGCCAGAGGCTGGCAGCGCGCAGGCCAGCGGTATCGGCCAGCTCAAAGGCATGGCGAAAAAAGCGTTTGCCGGGCCTGGGCAGGATGTCGCGGTCCACCTCCTGCTCGCGCTTCCAGATCCATTCGGCAGGTTGGGGAGCGTGGGTGGGGTCAAAAGCCACGGCATGATACAGGGGGCCGCACAGCTGACTGAGGGCATCGACAAACTGCTCGGCGGAAAGCCTGCGGCGCAGGGGGCCCCTGAACACAAAAGCCTGCGAACGCACCTGCTCAATGCTGCCATAAGCTACAGCAGGCAACTGATAGGCACGGGAGGTGAGGATTTGACGAATGAGGTGTTGTAAATCGGCATCCTGAGCCCGGAAGTCAGCTGCCAGCCAGTCCAGCAGGGGCTGGCTCCAGGGCAGCTGGTCCATCTCATCCACCGGATGTACCAGCCCACGCCCCATAAATATGGCCCAGTAGCGGTTGACCAGGGTGCGGTACAGCCTGCCATTGGCGGGCTGTACCACCACGGTGGCCAGTTGCTGCAGCCGCTCTTTGACGGCTGTGGCCTCTACCTGCCCCAGCTCGGGGTACAAAAAACGGGGCGTGGCCATACGGCCGGTGGCTTGGTCGCAGCGGTGAATTTCCAGGGTGGAGTCGGCAAAGATATTGGCAAAATTGTAGGCCTGCTCCAGGGTGAGGTTGCTTACAAAACTATCGTGGCAGGAGGCACATTTGAGGTTGAGCCCCAACAATGACTGGGAGATGTTCTGTGCAGCCTGCATTTCGGTGCGCTGGCTGGCATTAACTGCCCCGCGCCAACGTATGCCCTGTATGAAGCCCTGCGAGGCTTCACTGGGGTCGATCAGTTCGCGCACCATCTGGTTGTAGGAGTGGTTGTGGTACAATGCCTCATAGAGCCAGGCAGAGATCTGCCGCCTGCCACCAGTAATAAAACCGGTGCCGGAGTAGTCGTTTCGCAGCAAATCATTCCAGAAGCTCATCCAGTGCTGGGCGTAGTCGTGGCGGCGGGCCAGCAGTTCGTCAACGAGGGTTTCGCGTTTGTTGGGCTGGGTATTTTGCACAAATTCCTGCACTGCTTCGGGTGGAGGCAGCAGCCCCAGCACATCCAGCCAGGCCCGGCGCATGAAGGTGCGGTCGTCCACCAGGCGGGGCCAGGCGATGCCCTGCGCTTCAAAATAGACATTCAGTATGCGGTCGATGGGATGGGTAAAGCCGGGCGCCGCAGGCAGGTCCGGGGCCGTGAGGGCCAGAGGCGCCTCCCGGAAGGTTTTGGCGGTGCTGTCGGCCCAGTGTGCACCCCATTTGATCCAGCTTTCTATCAGGGCAATTTCGGGCTGGGTGAGTAGTTTGCCCTTGTTGGGCATGACCTCTTCGTGCGATTTGGGCAGGCGAATGCGCCGCATCAGTTCGCTTTGGCCGGGCTTGCCCGGCACGATCACGGGGCCAGAGTCGCCGCCTTTCATGAGGGCGTCGCGGCTCTGCAGGACCAGGCCGCCCTTGTGTTTTTCCTGGCTGTGGCAGCGGTAACAACTGTGGGCAAAAATGGCCCTCACTTCCAGGTTGAGGCGGTCGAGCTCAGCCTGGCTGAGGCTGTCGCGCTGCTGTACCAGCTGCAGCAGTTGGGGGTCGGCGGCCGGTGGCGCGGCAGTGCTCCCCCAGCCTGTAGTGAGGAAGCCCGCACCGTGGGTAATTTCTGCTCCCAGGTGGCCGGCCAGGCTGAGGCTGGCCAGCATGGCCAGCATGCTTGTGCGCAGCCACTTCCTGGGCGCGGCTTTCCACAGCAGCAAGGCCGCCAGGCCGGCCAGTAAGGTGGTAAGTATGCCCAGGTTGCGGTGCAGGGCAATGGCCGCTGTATCGTATTCTCCTGAACCAGCCAGCAGCAGCCCCGAACCCACCGACAACAAGGCCCCCACAGCCCCTGCATACAGCAGGGCGTCAATGCCGGGCCGCAAGCGGGTGCCGCCCTGTTTCCATTCCCAGCATTCCATCAGAGCTGCCATCACCAGCAAGCCAATGGGAAAATGGACCAGCAAAGGATGCAGGCGCCCCAGCAAATCGATGAGCCATGAAAGTTCTGCCATTGGGTATGCTTATAGAATAAAAAGCGGAGCTACATGCTGTTCAGGCGAATGTTCAGGCCAAAATTTCTTTTACCACCCTTCCATGCACATCGGTAAGGCGAAAATCCCGGCCCTGGTAATGATAGGTGAGTTTTTCGTGGTCAATGCCGAGCTGGTGCAGGATGGTGGCCTGCAGGTCGTGTATGTGTATGCGGCCTTCGGTGCCGTAGTAGCCTATTTCGTCGGTAGCGCCGTAGGTCATACCGGTTTTTACTCCCCCGCCGGTAATCCACATGGTAAAGGCATCGCGGTGGTGGTCGCGCCCCTTGAAGGGAGCCGTTTTGCCGCCGCGATTCTCCCACATGGGCGTGCGCCCAAATTCGCCTCCCCACACCAGCAAGGTTTCTTCCAGCATGCCGCGTTGTTTGAGGTCGGTGATGAGGGCAGTCATGGCCTGGTCCACTTCCTTGCAGCGCTTGAGGAAGCCCCCTTCCAGGGCTTCAAATTCGTTACTGCCGTGGGAGTCCCAGCCCCGGTGGAAAAGTTGTATAAAGCGCACGCCCCGCTCGGCCAGGCGGCGGGCAAGCAGGCAGTTGTTGGCAAAGGAAGTTTTGCCGGGCTCGGTGCCGTACAGCTGGTGTATATAGGCCGGTTCGCGGGAAATGTCCATGGCTTCAGGCACGGTCATCTGCATGCGAAAGGCCAGTTCATACTGGGCAATGCGCGAGAGGATTTCGGGGTCGCCCACTTCCTGGTACTGCAGGCGGTTGATGGCGTTAATGGTTTCCACAGAGCCCCGCCGGATGTCGCGGGTAACGCCTCGGGGGTCTGAAACAAAGAGCACAGGATCGCCCTCGGAGCGACATTGCACCCCCTGATACACCGAAGGCAGGAAGCCACTACCCCATACACTTTTACCCGCACTGGGTGCCGACTGGCCCGAAACCAGCACGATAAAGCCGGGCAGGTTTTCATTTTCACTCCCCAGGCCATAGGTCACCCAGGCGCCCATACTAGGCCTGCCCTGACGGGGAAAGCCCGTGTGCATAAATAACTGGGCCGGGGCGTGGTTAAACTCATCGGTATAAACTGCTTTGAGAAAGGTAACTTCATCCACGGCCTGCTGGAAATGGGGCAGCAGGTCGGAGACGTAGGCACCCGACTGGCCATACTGGCCAAAGCTGGCCTGTGGCCCCAGCATTTGGGGTACGCCCGTGAT
>RFHT01000387.1 GCA_003696835.1 Bacteroidota bacterium | reverse complement strand
GCTTTGGCCACGGAGTAGGCCCCCGCACCCGGGCCGGGCGCAGGTACGTTTTTGCTGGCCATGAGCACCACGGCCGGGCGTACGCCCAGCTCGAGGTAGGGAATGCACAACTGCAGCAGTTGCTGGTGGCTGCTCAGGTTGATGTCCAGGCTTTTTTGCCACAGTTCGGGCTGCATGTCGGCGATTTTGGCACTTGGTGGAAATATGCCTGCGTTGCTCACCAGCAGGTCCAGCCCGCCGAAATGCTCAACGGTACGCTCAATGGCATTTTTGAGCTGTTCAGTATCGGTTACATCGCAGGCGAGGCCCAGCACTTCCTCAGCATCAAAGGTAGTGGTAATGGCCTCGTTGATGTCAAGGGCTGCCACCACGGCCCCTTCAGCTACGAGGCGTTCCACACAGGCCTTTCCTATGCCGCCGGCGGCACCGCTTACCAGGGCTATTTGCCCTTGCATGGGTTTGGGTTTGCCTGCTTTTTTGAGCTTGGCCTGCTCCAGGCTCCAGTATTCTACCTCAAACAAATCTTTTTGAGGCAGGGCCTTCCAGCCTCCCAACTGTTCGGCCTGGTAAATGGCCCTGGTGGTGTGCCGGTTGAGGTCGCTGATAATGCGCAGATGTTTGGCCGAAGGGCCAAAGGCCAGGGTGCCGTGTTCGGGCCATACTGCCCAGCGGGGGGCGGGGTCCAGTTGTTGTAAGCCCTCATACTTGTGCGCCTCGAAGTAGGCTGCATACTGGGCCGAATAGGTTTGCAGGTCGTGGGCGATGTCATTGCCCACTATGAGGGGGGTTCTTTTGGTGCGAATGATGTGGTCGGGGGTAAGGGGCCCTCTGCCGGTGATGTCGGCTACATTGGGCAAATTGCTAAAGGCAACGGCCTGGGCCCGGCTGTCGAGCCGCGCCAGGGTGGGCATCTGCATGAGGCGGCAGAGCGCAGCGCGCAGTTGCGCCAGCTTCAGCGGGCTGCTTTTGCGCCCGTTGGCTACAGGAATGGGTTTTACGCCCTGCTGCTGCAAATAGTCCTCGGCCTTTGACACAATGTCGATCATCTTCTCATAGCTGCGGCGGGCATCATGGTCAAAGCTGAATACCCCGTGGTGAAGCAGAATCATGCCATCGAGCTTTTCCCACTCGAGCCTGCGGGTCATTTCGTATATGGTTTTGGCCAGAATGAAACCAGGCATGACGTAAGGCACAATGAGCATATTGGGCCCGTAGAGCTCCTCTATGCGCTGGGGCCCGCCGGGAGTGTTGCTGATGGTTACCCCGGCATCGGCATGGGTGTGGTCCACAAAGGTGAAAGGAATGATGGCGTGCAAAATGGCTTCAACCGAGGGGTTGGGAGCGGAGGGGTTGGTCATGGCCATGCGCTGGTACTTGACCATATCCATATCGCTGAGGTGATCGAGCTGCGCCAGGCGGTGCAGGGCGCTGAGTTTTACCGGTGCAAAGCCTTCGGCCTCAATGGTGGCCAGGTCCCAGCCGCTGCCCTTTACGTACAGCAGTTCTTCTTCCTCCCCAAAGATGTTTGTTTCTTTGAGTTTTACCGAGGTATTGCCCCCCCCATGTACCACCAGGTCTTCTTCCTGGCCCAGCAGGCGGGAGGTATAAACCCTTAATTTCAGCGGGTCGTTGCGGAAAGCTTGTGCATCAGATTCATTCCAGGCGCTTTTCATCAGCTCAGTTTTTTGGGGTGATTATTGGGCTTCAATATCGCAAATGCCCCCGCAACTGCCATTCCCCCGAATGGTCAATGCATTGCGCTAAAAAACCCCCGTGCCACGAGCCGGAAACTGGCCAGCCGTGGCACGGAAAAACACTGCGAAGATGAAAAGATGGCTATCTGCCCACTAAGCCCCAGTGGTTAAAAGGTGTAGCCTACGGAGATGCTTCCATACTGGACCAAAGATTCCGAGAATTTTTTAAAAAAATGTTCTCCACTGAGATCTGTGTTTTTTACCACATTGTTGTAGGGGCCATCCTCTGATTCCGAATTGTCGTATGATCCCCAAATATCTGAACCAAAAATAGGGGTCCAGGAAATTCGAAAAGTTAGACCTCCATCCACAGGCTGGTAGCGAAACCCCAGGGTTGCGGTTCCCCGTACTATGCTCCTACCGTTTTCCATTCCTCCTAACTGAAAGTAGGAAAGTCCCAGACCCGCCTCAACGTATTTTCCATCTATTCCTGCAAGGTAGTTGAGGCTTACCGGCACTGTAAGAAGTTTATTTGAAGAATTTAATTCTTTTTTATGGGTTATTTCTTCTACCAGACTGTATATTGGGTAGAAGAATACGGTTCCCAGTCCCACTCCAAGTCCTTCATCAAATCTTTGTTCCAGTCTTTCCCATGTCATTCCTCCTATTCCAATACGTATGCCTAATCCGTCTTTTCCCCAAAAGCGGGCATCATAGTTTACGGTAAAAACCACGTCGTTTCCACCAGTTTTAGCAATTTCAGCATCCACACTATGCTGAGGGGTCCTGTCATACTCATCCTGCGCCTGCATACTGTGAGGTAAAAAGAGAACCAACAGGCAGGCAAGCGCGATGAACAACAACGGTTTTCTGATTGTTTTCATGCTGCTGTGGGTTATTGGTTGAACAATATCTTCCCCTCTTGCTTTCAGGGGCCTCTGTAAACAGGACGAGAAAAAAGCGGCTTATCTCACGTGCCTGCTGCTTGTTTTTTGAAAACAAT
>RFHT01000386.1 GCA_003696835.1 Bacteroidota bacterium | reverse complement strand
TCCATCCACAGGTCGGGCCGCGGCACGTCCAGGTCGATCTCCCTGCGGTGGCTGCTGATATAACTTGCTATTTGATTCCAGACATTCATAATTTCTATCCGATTGTTTCGCCTACGGTCAGCTTTTGCTTAATCAGTTTCTTGGCCCGGTGGTATTGGGACTTGGAAGTAGAAACGGAAATATTCAAAATTTCACTGATTTCCTGGTGGTCGTAACCTTCAAGCTGGTAGAGGGTAAACACCATGCGACAGCCCTGAGGCAGTGTTTTGATGGCCCTGTGTACCAGATGAGGACTGAGCACCGGCGGTTTTTCTGTTTGTTCTTCAGGCAGTTGATGTTCTATCTCCTCAATCTCTGTGGTAAACAACTGCCTTTTATTGAGCTTGCTCAGGCATTTGTTGATAACGATGCGTTTGAGCCATGCACCAAAAGAAGCCTTTCCTTCGAAGGTATGCAGTTTGTTGAAGGCATTAATAAAAGCCTCCTGCAAAGCGTCTTCGGCTGCTGCATGGTCGCCCAGCATACGCGTGCAAATATTGAACATGGCCCGGGAGTACAGCTGGTACAACTGAAACTGGGCTCTGCGTTCACCTCGCTTGCATGCTTCTATGACCTCAGTGTGTATGTGCAAATATGAATGGCTCAATCAGCTCAATTTTCATCATAAAGACAGCAATGGCATAGCCAGGGTTGAAATTAGTACAAAAAAAATTGTACTGACTACACATAAAAAAAACAATGCGCCTCAAATGGTGGTTTTATAGCTGATTTTGTGCAATTTTGTAGCATGCTGAGCCCAAGGAGTTCCTCCTTGCAGGCAAAAAGCGGACACAGCACTTTACTTTTCAATGTAATTATTCATGATCATCCTTCTCTCTCCAGCAAAAAAACTGGATTACTCGCCTGAAACAGCCTATACGCAGCAGTTTTCTCAGCCCGATTTTATAGACCAGACCAAAGAGTTGGTCAAACTGCTGGCGGAAAAAAATCCGGACGAATTATCAGAGCTGATGCACATTAGCCCCAAGCTGGCTGAACTGAACCATGAACGCTACCAGAACTTCTCTCTGCCTTTTTCGCCTGAAAATGCCCGGCAGGCGCTGCTGGCCTTTAAGGGGGATGTCTATCAAAGTCTTAGTCTGCAGGAGTACACTCCTGAGGATTTCGATTTTGCCCAGGCGCATCTGAGAATATTGTCCGGACTCTACGGCTTGCTTCGCCCGCTGGACCTCATCCAGCCTTACCGTTTGGAAATGGGCACCCGTATGCCCAACCCCCGTGGCAAAAACCTGTACGAGTTTTGGGGCGACCGCATCGCCAGGGCCATTGGAGAGGCCATGGAAGCGGCCGGTACCCATGAGCTTGTCAATCTGGCCTCCAACGAATATTTTAAAGCAGTAAATACTAAGCTGATATCGGGCCGTATCATCACTCCCGTGTTTAAAGACGAGCGCAACGGCCAGCTCAAGACCATTTTCCTCTTTGCCAAGCAGGCCCGCGGCCACATGGCCGACTATGCCATCAGGAACAGGATTAGCCAGGCAGAGGACCTCAAGGGCTTCGACCGCATGGGCTACCGCTACCACGAATCTCTTTCCACCCCGGAAAAATGGGTGTTTACACGCTAAGTGGGGGGTTGAAGCAAAAAGTTGCCCCTATGCCAGCCTTCTGAAAGGGTATATGGGGAAGGAGGTACCTGCCTCAAACACTTCCCGTTCTTCTCCCGGCAATTCCATGATGGCGTTGCAGCGCAACAGGTTGGCGTGGTCGCCCGATCCGGCTCCCTGCAGCGGCTGTGCCAGCAGTTGGCCATCGGGGCGGCTTTGCACCTGTACCTGCATGAAGTATCGCAAGGCGGGTTTGAAACGCACCTCCTGTGCCAGTTCTGCATACAGCGCGGCAGGGGGATGCTCGCCCATCTGGGCCGAAATCCAGGGGCGCAGGTATCGGTAGCAGCCTACGAAAGCCGAAACCGGATTGCCCGGAAGGGCAAACACTACGCATTGGCCCCTGCGGCCAAACCAGAAGGGTTTGCCAGGGCGTTGCCTCACTTTGTGAAACAGTTTTTCCACCCCAAGCTGCTCCAGTACAGCGGGAATGTAGTCGGCTTTACCCATAGAAACGCCTCCGCTCAGCACCAATACCTGCTTGCTGTTCAGCAGGCTGCTGAGCTGCACTTCGATTTCTGCTGCATCATCCGGGAAGTGGTGCAAGCTGGTATGAGCCCCCATTTCCTGCAGGGCTGCTGCCAGCATATAGGGGTTGGATTTGCGAATCTGATGCGGCAAGGGTTGCTGCTCTATTGCTACCAGTTCATCACCTGTGGAGATGATGGCCACCTTGGGCAGGCTGCTCACCTGCAGCCTGCTTTTGCCTATGCTGGCTGCAATGGCAATTTCAGCCGGGCTTATCCGTATGCCGGGACTGCAAAGCAGGCTGCCAGCCTGCCGGTCGTTGCCTTTACGGTGAATGTTTTGTCCCGCGGCTATGCTAACGGCAGGATCTATTTCAGCTATGCGCCTGCCTTTGACTTCCCTCATGCGCAAATCTTCGTAGCGGATTACGGTATCGGTGCCTTCGGGCCTGATGGCTCCCGTCATAATTTCGATACAATGAGTGGTGGCTTCCAGCTTTTGGCGGGGACTGCCAGCGGTTTGCATACTGGCTATTTCAAAGGCACGGCAGCCCTGTTGGTAGGCCTGGTATGCTATGGCGATGCCATCCATGGTTACGCGGTCGTAAGGCGGAAAATCCGCGTCGGCAAAGAGGGATTCCCGCAGCACCCGGCCGCTGGCCTGCTCCAGGGGAACAGACTCGGCGGGCAGGGGCAGGTTGACCGATGCAATGAGGCGGCTTGCTTCTTCTACAGATATCATGTATGTTCGGTACCAATTGAGCAGGTAAAAAACTCAAATTCTCACACCTAATGCAAGATAAAAGTGGATTTACCCATCTGGACGAAGCCGGCAGGCCCGCCATGGTGGACGTGAGCGAAAAAAAAGTGAGCAGGCGCCTGGCGCGCGCCCGCAGCATTGTGCAGTTGGATGCACGCATTTTGGAGGAACTGGAAAAAGGAGAAATCCACAGCCCAAAGGGCCCGGTGTTTCAAACTGCCATCATTGCAGGCGTAATGGCCGCCAAAAAAACAGGTGATCTCATTCCCCTCTGCCATCCCCTGGGGCTGGAAAATTGCCAGATCGAAATTCACCTCAACGAACAGCGGGAGGTGGTCATCGAATGCACAGCCAGCATCACGGGCAAAACCGGCGTGGAAATGGAGGCCCTTACGGGTGCTAGCGTGGCGGCTCTCACGGTTTACGACATGTGCAAGGCTTTTTCGCACAACATCCTCATACGCCAAACCAGACTGGTAGAAAAAAGAGGGGGAAAAAGAGATTTTTTGCTGGAAGACCAGGACTGAACAATGCCGGCGAGCATATAGGTTACTGTTCCAGGGGATTGTACATAAAGGTGAGCATGGAAACAAAAGAAAGCCCGAGCAGAATAATGGCAGCCTTCACAAAGAAGGGATAGCGGTCGGTGGGCTCCCGGAATACACTTTCCGCCTGAGGGGAAACAGAGGTCTCCATGACCGCGATTTCCTCAAAAATAGCCTGTAGGCTTTGGGCATCGGTGGAGCGAAAAAAGGCTCCTCCAGTAATGCTGGCCACCTCTATGAGGGTTTGCTCATCCAGGTCGGACTTTACCTGCCTGCTGCCCCCCAGGGGAAATTGCTTCAGATATACCTCCCTGCCAATACCGATACAATAAATCCGTATGCCATAGAGGCGCGCCAGCCTGGCCGCTGTAATGGGATCGATCTGGCCGCGGTTGTTGGCGCCGTCGGTAATGAGGATCATCACCCTGGAAGGGCTTGGACTTTCGCGCAGGCGGTTGATGCCAATGGCTATGGCCGAACCTATGGCCGTGCCCTGCTTGGGCAGTATATCGCTGTGAATGGAAGAGATAAGCCGTTTGAGAAACTGGTGGTCCAGGGTAAGGGGAGAATAACTCAGGGCTTCTTCTGCAAAGAGCACAATGCCCACCCGGTCTTGTTTGAGCCCATTGATGAAAGAAATGGCCACATTTTTGGCTACTTCCAGCCGGTTGGGCGGGAAGTCGTCAGTTTCCATGCTGCCGCTGGTGTCAAGCAGCAGCATAATGTCTATGCCTTCGCTATGGTGCGAAACAATTTCGCGGGCAAACTGCGGCCTGGCCATGGCGATGATCATCATGGCCAGCGCCAGGAGTTGCAACACGCGGGGCACAAAGCGAAGAAAAGCCAGGTTGATTTTGGGGGGCCGAAAGGACAGGGGGTCGTAGCTGAGCCGTATCAACAACCTGCGGGGAGCATAATACCGCAGATACCACAGTATGTAGGCCGGAATCAGTAGCAGTAGCCACAATACTTCCGGATGTACAAAATACGCTATTTGCTCAAATTCCCCCATTGATTGAGTCGGATGATTTGTATGCAAAGTAAGCAATTATTGTGCAGAATGGAAGGGATGCAGG
>RFHT01000385.1 GCA_003696835.1 Bacteroidota bacterium | reverse complement strand
GTATTCATGAGCACCTCGGCTATGATGGAGGGGTTGCCGTTGGCATCGGGGGGCGAGGTGGTATCTTCAAACTTGAGCTGTATGGGCGTACCGGCTCTGGGGGCCCATACTTTCATGGAAAACACCGGCCCGCCGGAAAGGTCGATGACCGTACCCAGGGGGATGGAAGCGCCAGCCCACACCTGGGCTCCTTCGGGCTTGGTAATTTTGAGCACCTTGGCACTGGTATTTTCGCCGCTGGCATCGGGGTTGTCCACTACCTCGGCCGGGATGGGGCCAAAGTCGGCCGCGCCGAAGCCATTGACCTGGTAGGGAATGTCAGCCGATTCAAAGTCAAGCGGCAGACTGGGTAGCTGAGGTGCCGTATTGGCCTCCTGTATATCGTCAAAGTAAAAATCTTCGCCACCAGCTACGCCCACATTGCCAAAGTCGGGAAAGATCACCACCTGGTTGTACTGGTTGGCGGGGTCGTAGCCCGGGTGGGTGGACATGTCGAAGGTGAGGGTTTCCCAAACGCCAGCCATGGTGGTATTCACGAGCACCTCGGCAATGATGGAGGGGTTGCCGTTGGCATCGGGGGGCGAAGTGGTATCTTCAAACTTGAGCTGTATGGGCGTACCGGCTCTGGGGGCCCATACTTTCATGGAGAACACCGGCCCGCCGGAAAGGTCGATCACAGCGCCCAGGGGGATGGAAGCGCCTGCCCACACCTGGGCTCCTTCGGGCTTGGTAATCTTGAGCACCTTGGCGCTGGTGTTTTCGCCGCTGGGGTCGGGGTTATCCACTACTGCTACCGGAATGGGGCCAAAGTCGGCCGCGCCGAAGCCATTGACCTGGTAGGTGGTGTCGGGCAATTCAAAATCCAGGGGCAGGCGAACGACGTTGGAAGAAGCACCCGTGGACTGTACGTCGTCGAAGTAAAAATCTTCGCCACCGGCTACGCCCATGTTGCCAAAGTCGGGGAAGATCACCACCTGGTTGTATTGGTTAGCGGCATCATAGCCCGGGTGGGTGGACATATCGAAGGTAAGGGTTTCCCAGGCACCAGCCATGGTGGTATTCATGAGCACCTCGGTAATGATGGAGGGGTTTCCGTTGTTGTCGGGGGGGGAAGTGGTATCTTCAAATTTGAGCAAAACAGGTACATCAGCCCTGGGGGACCATACTTTCATAGAAAACACAGAGCCTGAGGTAAGGTCGATCACCGTGTCGAGCCGCACGCTGGCGCCTGCCCACACCTGGGCCCCTTCGGGCTTGGTGATTTTGAGCACTTTGGCGCTGGTGTTTTCGCCGCTGGGGTCGGGGTTGTCCACAATTTCGGCGGGAATGGGGCCAAAGTCGGCACTGCCAAAGCCTGCGATGGTGTAAGCCGCATCGGTGGACTCAAAGTCCAGAGGCAGTCTCACTTTTTCCTGGGCCACTCCGCAGGCATTACAGCTCTGGAAGCACACTACTGGCAGGGTGGTATCGCCCTGCACGGTGAGCACCCGGTCAAAAAAGCCATTGTTGTCGGCTACACAGCTGCCGGCAGAAGCCGTGAAAAACTCCTGGGCCGCCCAGCCGTCCAGCTGAAATTTGTAGAAATAGGTACCCACGGCTATATCTTCGACCGTAGCGGTGTAGATGCTGTCGCCGTCGGTGTCGGAGAGGGGGTTGGCCGTAGCCGCCCAGCCGTTAAACTCGCCGGAGACATACACCGTGCTGAAGCTGCCGGTGTACTCACTCATGTCCACCGAGAAGGTAACATTGGCCGTTGTCTGGGCGCTTAGCTGCAGGGCAGCCAGGAGCCACAAAAAACAGGCTGAGGTGTAAGTAGTAAGGTTGTTCATAAGCGTTGATCATTTTGGGAATCTGAGGAAAGAAAGCAGGCATTTTGCCCATTCATTTTCCCAAAACTACGCCCTTATTTTCCCTCAACGCTTACTATTTTACTACTCATTCCATTCATGCGGCCCATTTTGCTACTCAAAATCCTCACAATCAGTATTGCATGAGGAATTCTGTCAGATTGTCGTCTTTATCCAACCCCAGCTTTTTGCGCAGGCGGTAGCGGCTTGCCTCCACGCCTCTTACGGTCACATTCATGAGGGAGGCAATTTCTTTGGTGGACAAATTCATGTAAAGGTATGCACAAAGCTTGAGGTCTTTGGGGGTGAGGTGGGGGTAGTCTGCTTTGAGGCGGTTGAAAAAGCCGCCGTGCAGCTGGTTGAAGTGAAACATGAACTGTTCCCAGCCGTCGTCGAGAAATTCGTCGTGCTTCAGCAGTTGTATCAACCGGTGCAGTTCCTGGGTCACCTTTTCATCTCTGGCCATTTTTTTGATGGCTTTGAGGCGGTCTCTGATCTGGTGAATGGTTTCATTTTTTTGTACCAGGTGCATGGTGGTGGAGATGATCTCCCGTTGTTTGTGGCGAAGCTCAGCCTGCACATTTTCCTGTTTGAGCTTGCCAATTTCTTTGTTGGAGCGGGCCACGCTTTGTATGTGATCCTCTTTGAGGTTGCGGTATTTGCGCATAGAAAACCACACCAGGGTAAAAATGGCCACGCCCATGCCCAGTGCATACAGCAGGTAGGCCAGCGGCGAGGCATACCAGGGGGGCAATATTTCAAAATAAAACCTCAGGGTGTCGCTTTGCCTTCCGAGCGGGGTACGGCACTGCACCTCAAAGTCGTAAGTACCTGCGGGCAGGTTGGTGTACTCTTTGGTTTTTTGTCTGGACCAGGCCGACCAGTCCTTGTCAAAGCCGCGCAGGCGGTACCGGTATTGCAGGTAAGCCGCCTCGGTATAGTTGGTGGCCGAATAGCTAAAGCGCAGGGCATTCATGGCGTGTGGAAACTGCCTGCGGTCTTCCACCAGCTGAAACACACTGGGTTTGCCCTGCTGCGTAAACACTCCGGCAAACACCAGGCTGTCAGTGGGCTGGGTGAGCCTGATTTCATTAAACACCAACTGAAACGGCCCCGCAGCCGGGTCGAATTCTGAAGCTGTGTATTGGATGAATCCCTGCTCAGCAGTAAAGAAAACCTGCTCATCCCGGTAAGGATAAATTTGTTCAAAGCCGGCATTCAACTGGTGTTTGATGGCCGAAAAATTGATTTTCTCCACCTCTTTTTCAAGGGCCCTGTCGCGGATATTCAGCAGCCCCACTTCATCTTCGGTGATGTACCAGATATGGCCGCCGGGGGTTTCCTGCAGGCGCCGCACTTTGGTGTCCGGGCCAAACATACTGTTAAAGCGGGCGTTGGGCAGAAAGCGCTGCTGCTGTTTGTCGAAATAAAAGATGCCCCTGGCACCACAAAAAACGATTTCTCCCCCTATTTTAAAGAGGTGGTTGTGCAGGTCGGAGGGCAGGCCGTCCTGTTCGCCGTAGGGGATCACCTCAGAGCGCAGCAGGTCCTCAGCGGGGATCACCCTGAATACGCCCCGGTAGGGATGGGCTATCCAGATATCGCCCTGGCGGTCGATTTCCACAAAGCGGGAAGATTCCTCAAAGCCGGGCAGCTCGCCCAGGTGTTGCCACTGGCCATTGCGCTTTTGGAAAAAGGACAAGCCGAAGTAGGTGCCGGCCACCATGGTGCCGGGGTGAGTGGGCAGGGCATCAAAGGACCACACGCCCTGGTCGGCATAAAAACGGATGGCCTCCTTTCCCTTCACTACAAATGCACCGTAGTTGTGCCCCAGCAGCAACTCGCCCCCAACTGTGTCCAGCCCCCAGGTTTGGCCCCTGGAATTTGCTACCAGTTCGAAGTGTTGCTTTGAAAGGGGATCGAAGGCTTGCGACAATTTGCGGCGGTAAAGGCCGTTGTTGGTGGCAAGATACAGGTAATCCCCGTAGGCACAAGCGGCTTGCCCGGTACCTTTGAGCTCATGGTCGGGAAATACCTTGGTGAAGGGGGTGTTGAGTTGAATGTGGTTAATGCCATTTTCCAGTCCGGCCCAGAGGTTGCGGCTCTTGTCCACAAACAGGCCGGAGATTTTATTGCTCAGCAACTCATTGGACTGGTCCACCAGCAAGTGCACCTCCCCCCGGGTGTCCAGGCTAAGGATGCCGCCAAAGGTGGTGCCGGCAATGAGGTGTTGGCTGGGCCCTGGTATGGCCTTTTCTATGCGGTTCTGTTTGAGAAAGGAGGTGGCACGGTTGGGCCAGGCCTGCAGTTGTTGCTGCTGCGGGTCGTATAGCAGGGTGTGGCCGTCGTTGGTGAATATGAGCAGGCGGCCTTCCAGTCCGAGTACCGACATCACGAGCTGCTCTGCCAGGGAGGCCGTTCCCTTCAAGGGGTAGAGGCTGTCGCCCCGGGCATACCACAGGCCGCTGTCCTGCTGCTGCACCATGATTTGGCCCTCAACTGTGTCCATAAATACGAGGTTGCGGGCCGGATACACGTACACCTCATCCTGCAGCAGCCTGAAGAGCTTGCCCGCCGAGCGCCAGTACACTTCTTTCCCCAGTACTTTGATTTCCCACACGTCCTCAAAATTGCGGTGCTCCTCCGGAATACGGGCACAAAGCGAATGGAAAACCCATTCGCCCTGAGCGTTGGGTTCAAAACGACCAAACTCATTTTGCCCACCGGCATAAATAAAGCCCTGCTCGTCTATGGCCAGCGACCTCAGGATGGTGAGGTTGGGCAGGGGATACAGCTTCCAGAAGGTGCCGTCGTAGCTCAGCATGCCATTGTTGTTGGCCAGATAGATGACCCCACGCTGATCCTGCACGATGTCCCGGTTTTGGGAGCCGGCCTGATATACTGCTTTGGAAAACGACTGAATAAAAGGCACACCCGGCACTAGCGGCTGGGCCAGGAGGGTTCCACACAATGGGAGGAGAAAAAAGATAATGAAAATGCGAGTGAGCACCTTTTGCAATCTGGGTTTAATCAAAACAGGCGAAGTCTTTTTTCTATTTGAGTAGTAAAATAGTATGAATTTTGGGAATTGGGGCAAAATTGAGTAAGAAAAAAAAAGCGCAGGGGATATCAGCCTGCTATATTTGTTAACAATGCATGCGACTGTATTGTTAACAGCAAGGTGATGAAAAATTCTAACCATTGGATTGTATTATTTGCGCTCATGCTGGGCGTGTACCAGGCCCTGGGGCAGGAAACTACCATCAGCGGCACGGTACGGGATGCCACCACCCAGCAGCCCCTGGTGGGCGCCAGTGTATTGCTCAAAGGCTCCACGCCCAAAGGCACCTACACCGATGAAAAGGGCCGTTATACCCTGGAGGCAGGTGAAGGCGACAGCCTGCTGGTGTTTTCCTATTTTGGGCTGGAAACGCTGGAAGTACCCATTGAGGGCCGCACCACCATTGATGTGGCCCTGGAGCCCAGGGTGTCCAACCTGGACGAGGTGGTAGTGGTAGGCTACGGCACTCAAAAACGAAGCAAGATCAGCGGCTCGGTGTCGGTGATCACGGCCGAAGAGATCAGTGAAACCCCTGTGCTGCGCATAGAGCAGGCATTGCAGGGGCGTGCTGCCGGGGTGCAGGTAGCCCAAAACTCCGGCTCGCCCGGAGGAACCCTCTCGGTGAGAATACGGGGCACCGGCACCATCAACAACAGCGACCCCCTCTACCTGGTTGACGGCATACCCGTAGAAGGGCTGGACTTCCTCAACCTGCACGACATTGAGACGGTAAATGTGCTGAAAGATGCTGCCTCGGCCGCTATCTACGGCTCGCGCGGGGCCAATGGGGTGGTACTCATTACCACCAAAAGTGGCAGGAAGGGACAAAAGGGGCAGATCAATTATGAAGGCTACTACGGCATACAGAACCGCTGGCGAAAGCTGGACCTGCTCAATGCACGGGAGTACGCCATAATCCAGAACGAAGCTTACATTGCCAGCGGCAGGGTGCCCCTGCCGGAGTTTCAAAACCCCGATGCCCTGGGAGAAGGCACCGACTGGCAGGACGCCATTTTTCAGTCGGCCCCTATCAGCAACCACCAGCTGAGCTTTATGGGCGGCACCGAAAAAGGCAGCTATGCCCTCACGGGCAGCTATTTTGCCCAGGAGGGCATTGTGGGGGGAGACAAGGCCAGTTTTGACCGCATTACCCTGCGCCTCAATGCCCAGCAAGACATCAACAACTGGCTCAGCCTGGGCAACAACGTGAGTTTTATCCACCTTACGCGCGATGCCCTGGCCGAAAACAACGAATACACCACCCCCCTCATTCGGGCCATCAACATGGACCCCGTTACCCCCGTACGGAAGGCCGACGGCACCTATGCCTATTCCAAATACTCCGATACCGACATCACCAACCCGGTCAATGCCATTGAGCAAACCTACGACACCTGGACCACCAACCGGGTGGTAGGGGCCGTCTTTGGTGAGATCACTTTTAGCCCGGAACTGAAGCTGAAATCTACCTACAGCATGGATGCCACTTTTGCTACCCAGAACATCTTCCGGCCCAAGTTTGACCTCAGCAATGACCCCGTGCTCAGCGATGCGCCTGCACAGGAAAAAAGCCTCATCAACACCGTTACCTTTGCCAACAACAACTGGCGCAACTGGCAGTGGGAAAATGTGCTGACGTACAACAGGCAGTTTGGAGAAGAACACAACTTTACCTTCGTGGCGGGCAATACCCTGCAGGCCAGCCGCTTTGACTACAACGGCGGCAGCAACACCAACCTGCCCTCCAACAGGGTGGAAGATGCTTACATTGGCAACACCATCGACCCCATTTCGGCACAGAGCACCTGGCAGGGCGCCAGCGAGTCTTCCCTGCTTTCTTATTTCGGGCGCGTCAACTACGAGTTTGCCAATAAGTACCTGCTGGCGGCCACCTTCAGGGCCGATGGCTCTTCCCGTTTTGGCAAAAACAACCGCTTTGGCTATTTCCCTTCCCTTTCGCTGGGCTGGATTGTGAGTGAAGAGCCCTTCTGGAATGCCGGCGTGCTGAATTTCTTTAAAATCAGGGCCAGCTGGGGACAAAATGGTAATAACAAAATAGGCGACTACAGCTTCACCTCGGTGGTGCTTTCCGGTCAGAACTACGTATTTGGCCCCAATGAAACCATCACCAACGGCAGTGTGGCCCTGGTAGCCCCCAACCCCGACCTGAAGTGGGAAACCATTACCCAAACCGACATCGGCCTCGACCTGGAGTTTTGGCAGGGCAAGCTGAGTTTTACGGCCGATTATTACATCAAGGCCACCAGCGACATGCTCTATGCTGCCCCCATTCCCTTTACGGCGGGTACCGCTCCTCCTGTGCAAAACATTGCCAGCATGCAAAACCGCGGCTGGGAGTTTGCCCTCAATCTGCGCGAAACCCGGGGCGCACTCTCTTACAGCATAGGGGGAAACATTTCCTTCATCCACAATGAAGTCACCAGCCTGGGTAAAGGCGCCGAGCCCGTTTCGGCTGGCTACATACAGTCGGCCAATGCCATGGCCTCCCGCACCGACGTGGGCCATCCCCTGGCCTCTTTCTATGGGTTTGTCACCGATGGCATCTTCCAGAATCAGGAGGAAATCAGCAGCCACGCCTTCCAGAGCGAGGGTACGTCGCCCGGCGACATTCGCTTTAAAGACCTGAACAACGATGGCATCATCAACTCAGAAGACCGCACCTACATCGGCAACCCCATTCCCGACTTCACCTATGGGTTTACCGGCGAGCTGGCCTACAAGGGGCTGGACCTGAGCCTGTTTATTCAGGGAGTGCAGGGAAATGAGATATACAATGGCACGGTGAGGTACGACTTCGCCTTTGTAAACCGCCCCGCCTCGGTGCTCAACAGGTGGACCGGCCCCGGCACCTCCAACTCCGAGCCGCGCGTAACCCTCTCCGACCCCAACCAGAACGTGCGCGTTTCGGACCGCTTTGTGGAAGACGGCTCCTACCTGCGCCTGAAAAACCTGCAAATAGGCTACAGCCTGCCCGCAGCTCTGCTGCAAAAGCTGCAACTGAACAAACTGCGGGTGTATTTCTCGGCTCAAAACCTGCTCACCTTTACCAGCTATTCGGGCATGGACCCCGAAATAGGCGTAATAGGAGGATCGCTGGAAATTGGTATAGACCGGGGGTTTTATCCCCAGGCCAGAACCTTCACTGCTGGTATTCAACTCGGATTATAACTGATTCTAAGCATGAAAAAGCATATCCTTTCTACCCTCTTGCCTGCCCTGCTGCTGCTGGGATTGTGCACGGCCTGCGAAACAGAGTTTCTGGAAAAACAACCCATCATAGGCACCACAGAAGGCAACTTTTACCAGACAGAAGCCGACGCCATCGCTGCGGTAAATGCGGCTTATGCGGCCCTGCAGTTTGAGATGACCCCCTGCGGCCATTTTCGCTGGTTCTGGGGCGACATCATGTCGGACGATTCCGAAAAGGGCGGCTCCGGCCCCAATGATGTATTTGAACTGACCCAGTTGGAGACCTTCCAGGGGACGGCCAACACCGCCCTGCTGGCCTGTGAATGGAAGGCCGACTACCAGGGCATTTATCGCGCCAATGTGGTGCTGGAAAAGGTGCCCGGCATTAAAATGGATGAACGCCTGAAAAGCCGCATACTGGGCGAGGCCCGTTTCATTCGCGCCTGGTTTTTCTACAACCTCGTCACCCTCTTTGGAGGCGTGCCCAAAGCCGACCATGTGCTGGCGCCCAGTGAGTTCAACATGCCCCGTGCAACGGAAGCCGAAATATGGGACCTCATTGAGCAGGACCTGCAGCAGGCCATACCTGATCTGTGGCTGCGCAGTGAATACCCCCTGGAGGACCTCGGCAGAATTACCCGCGGTGCGGCCCAGGCCCTGCTGGCCAGGGTGTACCTCTGGCGCCAAAACTGGCAGGCAGCCAAAGAAATGACCGAAGCTGTCATCAATTCGGGCGAGTATTTCCTCGAACCCGATTTCTCCAACATATTCACCCTCGCGGGCGAAAATGGGCCCGGATCCGTATTTGAAATACAGTACATGCCCAACTCTGGCGGCAACTGGGGCGAAAACAACGCCAATGAGGGCACCTTCACCAATGTGTTTCAGCGGGCTCGCGGGCAGTTTGAGGGCTATGGCTTCAACATCCCCACCCAGAGCCTGGTGGATGAGTTTTTTAAGGAAAATCCCAACATCGAAGACCCCCGCCTGAAGTACACCATCTTCAGAGAGGGCGACGCCATGGGCGACCGGGGCATTTTTACCAAAGAAGCTACCGGCTACCCCCACGATTATTATCCCCGCAAATACTTCCTCAACAAAAGCGAAGAGGCCTCCTTTGGCGACCCCAACCCCAATGGCGCCTCCAACGACCGCGTGATACGCTATGCCGAGGTGCTGCTGATGCACGCCGAGGCAGCCTACCACCTGGGAGATGAGGAAGCCGCCCGGCAGTCGCTCAACCAGGTGCGCAGGCGCGCCAGAGGATCGGCTCCGCCCTACGTGCTGCCCGACCGCAGCAGCTCCGGGCCCGAGCTGCTCGAAGACATTTACCATGAGCGCCGCCTGGAACTCGCCCTGGAAGGACACCGCTTTTTTGACCTGGTGCGCACCGGCAGGGCCGCTCAGGTGCTGGGACCCCTGGGCTACAAGGAGGAGGTGCACCGCCTGTTTCCCATTCCCGAATCCCAGATACAGGCCACCAATGGCGCCCTTACCCAAAATCCGGGATACTGATACCAGACAGGCTGGCTTCATCCTGTTCATACTTAGTTTGAAATGATGTTGATTTTCATGACCAAAAATATGAGAACACCCACGCTATTTATCACGCTGACGGCTTCCCTGCTGTTCATCGCCTGCGATCTCCAGCAGCCTGCTTCCCGCGAACTGGGGCCCTTGCCCGCCCCGCCGGAATTTTCCGTAGAAGAGGTTCCGGGAAACCCCAACCAGGTGGTGGTGCGCCTGCTTTCCACCGACTTTTTCGACTTTATCTGGGACTTGCCGGGCGAAACGCCCAAAACCTCCAAAGCCCCTGTGGATACCATTTTTTACCAGCGGGCCGGTACCTATCCCATCAGCCTGCACGCTGCCCACACCAGTGGCAACGGCACCGCAGTGAGCACCCAAACCATTACCATTGCCCAGGATGCCACGCTTGAATGCAATGCCACCCTGAGGCTGCTCACCAACGACTGCAGCACCCAATGCTGGAAACTCTCCCCGGAAAGAGGTTCTATACAGGTGGGGCCTGTGCCCCTCTCCAGTGAATGGTACAACTCTCCCGGCCTGGATGATGCCCAGATCGACGACCTATGGTGCTTCAATGCCGAAACGGGGGCCTTTATCTACGACAATGGAGGGGAAACCTTTTCGGTATGTGCTGGTTATGTAAGTGTACCCGACTACAACATTCCGCCAAACGCGGGCTTTACCTTTTCGCCCAGCGCTAGCGGCAATGCCGAGTTCATGCTTACCCTGGACGAAGGCTCCTGGATGGGGGTGGAAGACTCCGGCCCGGTGTACGAAATTGTGAGCATCTCCGAAAATGAACTGGTGATGCTCTCCCCTATCAGACCCTGCGACGGCAGCGCCAGTCCGGGCTGGTTTACCCTTACCTTCATCAAACCCTAAGGAGCACAAATGAGCGTCTGGCATCTGCACTGACCCCATGGACGTTATGCTGTAATATCAATTTATTTTTTTTAATCCAATTTTTATGAATGCTTATCACCTTGTTTATATCTGTGTGTTGCTATGTATAAGCGCTTGTACCAAAGGAAAGGACGAGCCCGAACCCGAAAAGGCCAGACTCAGCATCAGCGACCTCTCCCTGGCTGAGGGAGACGAAGACCACACCGCAAGTGTGCCAGTGCATATACTGGGACCCAGCAGCAGCACCAATGTAATTGTAAACTACTCCACCCTGGACGGCTCCGCCACGGCCAATTCCGACTATCGCCCCCTCGTCAATGAACAGCTCATTTTCGCTCCGGGCGAAACCCTCAAGCACATTGAAATCAGCATCATAGGAGATAAGGAGCTGGAAAGCAATGAGACCTTTGAGGTGGTATTGCTCAACCCCGTCAATGCTGTGCTGGAAAAAAGCCGGGCCACCGTCACCCTCACCAATGACGACCAGCAAACTACCGGTGCGCTCAACATTCCCAGCGGGGGCTATACGACCCCTGCCAGCTATGCAGGTATGGATCTGGTGTGGAATGATGAATTTCAGGGCAATCAGTTGAATGAAGAGAACTGGACACATGAAATAGGAAACGGGACCAATGGCTGGGGCAATAACGAGCTGCAGTATTACCAGCCGGAAAACACTTTCATCGCAGAGGGGGAATACCTGGTGATAGAAGCCCGCAGGCAGCAGGTGGGAGGCTATGGCTACACCTCTTCGCGCATCGTCACCATGGACAAGCGCGAATTTCAGTACGGAAGGGTAGATATACGCGCAGCCTTGCCCAAAGGGAAGGGCATCTGGCCGGCCCTGTGGATGCTGGGGGCCAACTTCGATACCGTAGGCTGGCCCAAATGTGGCGAAATCGACATCATGGAAATCATTGGCAGTGAACCCAACAAACTGCACGGTACCGCACACTGGGACAACAACGGCCAGCACGCCAGCTATGGCCAAAGCGCCAGCCTGAATGCGGGCACCTTCTCCGACGAATTTCATGTATTCTCCATTATCTGGGACCAAAACCAGATCCGCTGGCTGCTGGACGATGTGCAATACAACGTAATCGACATCACCCCGGCCGGCCTGAGCGAATTTCGGGCGCCCTTCTTCTTCATCTTCAATGTGGCCGTAGGCGGCAACTGGCCCGGAAGCCCCGACGGCTCCACCCAGTTTCCTCAGCACCTCATCGTGGATTACATACGGGTGTTTCAGTAGGGCAACAGCATGCGGAATTGAGGGTTGTGGCAGGTGGAAGAACAAGCCCCCTGTGAGCGTTGCTTAGCGAAACAAATTTACCACTCCTCTTAGCAGCTGTTGGCGGCCGTCGGGGAAGCGCAGGTCCAGTTGCCAGAAGTACACGCCCTCAGGTGCAGCACCCTGCGGGTGCTGGCCGTTCCATCCATGTGCAGGATCATTGAGAGCGCCACGCCCGCTGAAGACCAGCTTTCCCCATCGGTCGAACACCGCCAACTGTTGTACCTCTCCCAGGCCACGGCCCTGCACGTAAAATACATCGTTGATGCCATCGCCATTAGGAGTAAGCACATTGGCTACAAAGATGTCGCGCTCGGCATTTACCCAAATACGCATGCTGTCCAGGGCTGCGCAACCATGCTCATCTCGCAGGCGAAGAAACACCTGGCTGTGTTCCAGGGGGCGTATCTGCGGCATGGGGCAATCGTAGCAGGAGAGGGGCGTTTCGTTGGAAACGCTCCATTCCAACTGTGCGGGCCCGTTCACATCGGTTTCAAAGGAAAGTTGCAGGCTTTCGCCCTGCAGGATGAAGCGGTCGGGCCCCAGCTCCAGGCGGGGCAGTGCTGGTGCTACCTCTACATACACCGAGTCGGTGGCGCGGGCGCAGCCGTCCTGTACCTGCAGGCTGTACCAGCCCGTTTGCTGCACCAGCAGTTCGGGCTGTGTGGAGCCGTTGCTCCACTGGTAGCTCACAGCCACCGAAGGCGGCTGTACGGCCGGCTTCAACAAGAGTTGCTCACCTGCACATACATACCGGGCCTCTCCCAGCTCCACCATGAGGTTGCTCACGGCCAGGCTGCTGGCATCCTCCGGAGTCTCCGTGGCCGGGTCGTCCGACGCAATGCGAAACCCTATGGCAGGTGGAAAAGCCCGGAGGCTGGCCTGGCTGGCATAGCTACCCTGGGCCTCAGGTGGTACCTCCACGGTGATTACCACCGAATCGATGCCCAGCAGCATGTCGGTGAGCATCACCTCCAACACATGCCCCCCCGGTCCCTGAATGAGCTCCGATACCGGTGGCTGGTGGTCCACCGATACAATGCGCAATGCCGGGGGCAGGCTGTCGAGCAGCCGGATAAAGGG
>RFHT01000384.1 GCA_003696835.1 Bacteroidota bacterium | reverse complement strand
TGCTCTATTAATTTTTTATAGGCATCCGTGAGTTCATCCACATCATCATAGGCATCAAGCCTAAATCCATCAGGTAAATTTTCTGGAACTACAATTATAGGCTCTTCGTCAAAATATCCATTTTGGACCAGGGATAACCCAATATTTTCTAAATCAAAATGATCATATAAAACCCTAACTAATTCTTCTTGTGAGACTTTTTCATCTTTAGGAAGATAGGGAATAAGTCTGGGATTATACCGGTCTAGCGCTATAGAATCAATGTTGATATCTAATAACGGCCTTCGGTTTCCCTTTCCAGCAATGTCCATCATATAAACCTTTAGGATTATTGGATTAAGTCCAACTACAAGTAACAACTATCTTTTAAATTATTAAAAAAAGTTGAATTGTTTTTTATGATCCCTTATTCCCTTTCCAGCATCATTACAGCTACCAGCCGCCTACTGCTCCAGCGCAGCAGCTCTTTGCTGCAGCAGGGCCTCAATCTGGTCAATTTCTTCCTGGCTGAGGCGGATGTCGCCAGCCCGGGCAGTTTCCAGAATCTGGCCGGGCCTGCGCGCACCCACAATAGCGGCGGTCATTTCGGGCCGGCGCAGCACCCAGGCCAGGCTGAGCTGGGCCAGGCTGATGCCGCGGGCCTGGGCGATGGGCCTGAGCTGCTCCACCAGGCGAAGGTTGTGCTGCAGTTGGGGCTGCTGAAAAAAGGGATTGCGGCTGCGCCAGTCGGTGGCGGGCAGCTTCGCTGCCCGCTCGGCGGTAAACTTGCCCGTGAGCAGACCCGCCTGCATGGGGCTGTAGGCAATCAGCCCGATCTGCTGGCGGGCACAGTAGGGCAAAATTTCGGCTTCGACCTCCCGCCGAAGCATGTTGTAGGGCGGCTGCAGGGAGGTCATGGGGTGTATAGCCTGGGCGCGCTGGAGTTGGTCCAGGTTGAAGTTGGATACCCCTATGTAGCGCACCTTGCCCGCCTGCATCAGCTCGGCCATGGTGGCCCAGCCTTCCTCTATTTCCTCATCGGGCTGGGGCCAGTGGATCTGGTAGAGGTCGATTACATCGGTGCCCAGCCTGCGCAGGCTGGCCTCCACCTCCCGGCGGATGCTGTCGGCCCTGAGGCATTTGCCGATTTCGCGGCTGTTGCCTTCCCACACCCGCCCGCATTTAGTGGCTATGATGACCTCCTGGCGGCGCCCCCTGAGCGCCTTGCCCACAATTTCCTCGGCACGGCCGTGGCCGTAAATCGGCGCCGTATCTATCCAGTTGATGCCCGCATCCAGGGCCTCGTGTATGGCCGCTATGGAGGCCTGGTCGTCCTGCGGGCCCCAGCCAAATTTCCAGTCACCCCCGCCCATGGCCCAAGTGCCCAGCCCGATGGTGGTCAGCTGCAAATCGCTCGTGCCCAGTTGTCGCTTTTGCATATTGGTAGAAGTTTGATCCTGCTGGAGGGCATAATACCATATCCGAAGAGAAAGCCCAAAAAAGCGGTAACAATTGCCTGCGTATAAGGCACTATTTTATAAATTAGAAAGAAAAAACGCTTAATCTTTTTCACAAATATTCAATTAAACGAAGTACCTATGAAAAACCTACTCTGTTGGGGCCTCTTTATTGCCCTTTTCTTTGGCTTGCTCAACACACATGCACAAAGTATGAAAGGCTTTCACTACCAGGCAGTGGCCCGCGACAATGCGGGCAACTTGCTGGCCGGCACATCGGTTAACCTGAGCTTTCGCATACGGGAAGGCAACCCTGCAGGCGCCATTGTGTACCAGGAGGTACATGCCCTCAACACCAATGCCCTGGGCCAGATTGAAGCCACCATCGGAAAAGGAACGGCTGAGGTGGGAGATTTTTCGCAAATCAACTGGAGCCAACAGGACTATTTCCTGGAGGTGCAGCTCAATGGCGCCTCGGTGGATACCAGCCCGCTGGAAGCTGTACCCTATTCCAAAGTGGCCACGGAAATGAAAATGCGCGACCTCAAGGACGTGGACCTGGCCAGCCCGGCGCCCAACCAGGTGCTGAAATGGAACGGCACCCACTGGGTGGCCGCTGAGGAGGTGGCTTATACCGCCGGGGCGGGCATCCAGATCTCGGGCAAAACCATCTCCAACACCGCCCCCGACCAGGTGGTGGGGCTCACCGGCTCAGGCGCTACCACCGTGAGCGGGACCTACCCCAACTTCACCATCCACTCCACCGACAACGTAAACGATGCCGATGCCAGTACCACCAACGAAATCCAGAACCTTTCCCTCAGTGGCAACACCCTCAGCCTCTCCCTGGGCGGGGGCTCAGTGAACCTGGCGCCATTCGCCTCCCCCTGGAATAGCTCAGGTAGCAACATTTATTTTAATACAGGCAAGGTGGGCATAGGCGACAACAGCCCCGAAGCCACCCTCACCGTGGGCAATGGCGATAAACTCAAAATTGACGGCTCAGATGGCGATATCGAATTCTCCGACGACCAGGGCAGCATACGCTTTGCCAGCAGCAATGGCGCCAATGCCCCCATGATACAGATGTTTAAAAGTGGCACCAACAACAGCACCCGCATGCTGGTGGCCCACTCTCCCAACTTTTCCAACTGGGGCATACAGTACAATGATACGGCCGACGCCTTCAACTGGATAGGCGATAACCAGCCTGTGTTTCAGGTTCAGCTCTCCGGGCAGAGACGCATAGGCATTGGCACCTTCTTCCCCGAAGCCAAAATGCATATACTGGCCAATACCAGCACCGGCGTAGGCCACCTCAAGCTTACCGAAACCCAGTTTGACTATGCGCGCATTACCATGAACAACGATATCCACAACAATTTCTGGGACATTGCCGCACGCACCGACACCAACCTCAACAATGCCCAGTTCAACATCTACCACAGCGATGCCGGGGACATCTTCTCCATACGGGCTACCGGCAGGGTGGGCATCAACGACGCTTCTCCCTCTTATCCGTTAGAAGTGAATGGCAATGGGGAGGGCAGGACCATTAATGTAAAAAACACCCTGCCTGCCACCAACACCTCCACCTTCAATTATGGCGTCATTGCCAACCTTTCGCAATCCCCCCATACGGGCTTTCCCCGCCTGTTCAATATTTATGGTTTTTCGAATGATGTGGATGCCTACCTCTCCTACGGGGTGTATGGCTTTGCCGATAAGGCCAGCAACTTCAACTATGGAGTGTATGGCGTGTCGCCCGTATCCATCGGGTATGCTGGCTACTTTTCCGGCAATGTATATTCTACGGGCTCCTACCTGCCCTCCGATGCTGCGCTCAAGTCACACATTGAGCCACTGACCAACGGGCTGCAAACGGTTTTGTCGCTCAAACCCAGACGCTACGAATACGACACCCATAAGTACGAGTTCATGCACCTGCCCGAAGGCGAGCAATACGGCTTTGTGGCACAGGAAATGGAGCAGTTGCTGCCCGCCCTCACCCGCCATACTTTTCAGGCCTATGACAAGCCCCTGTCCGATACGCCCGAAGGCCAGGGAATCAGCTTCAAGGCCATCAATTACACAGCCCTGATTCCCTTTCTGGTATCGGCTATACAGGAACAGCAGCAGCAAATTGACGCGCAACAGGCGGTGATCCGCTCGCTGGAAGAACGCCTGAGCAGACTGGAATCAAAAATCAATGAATAATACAGCCATGAATAACCCCTATATATTCGTTTTCAGCTGCCTGCTCCTGCTGATACCCGGCCAGACAGCAGCCCAGAGCTTGTCGCGCAGCATACTGGGAGCAGCCGGCTCGGCCAATGAACAGTTGAGCTACACCGTGGGAGAAACCGTCATCCAGCAAGTACAAACGGGCACGCTGGTACTCAGTCAGGGCTTTCAGCAACCCGACCAACTGGTGGGCACCTTCGTGGACCCGCTGGGCCAGGCCGTCGAGTTTCGCCTCTACCCCACCCCCACCCGGCGCGAACTTACGCTGGAACTGAACAGCCAGCGGTCGTTTTTGCTCGAAATCGTGCTGCTGGACGCCAGGGGCAGGCAGGTGCGCCCGCTGCAGCGCCTGCAGCTGCAGCAGCAGCAAAGCCTGCAGCTTCCCGTGGACAAACTGGCCGCCGGCAGCTACACCCTGCTGCTGCAGGCCGACGGACGCAGGCTGCAAAGCCTGCGCTTTCAGAAGGTGGACTGATTTTCATATTGCCCAATTAAATCATATTATTGAGGCGGGAAGCCCAGGTTTCCCGCCAACTTTATTTGCCCCATGACCAAAAAAGAAAAAGCCGCCTTCGTTATGTCCACCCTGGATGCGCTTTATCCCGAAGTACCCATTCCCCTCCAGCACCAGGATGCCTACACCCTGCTGGTGGCGGTGCTGCTCTCGGCCCAGTGCACCGATGTGCGCGTCAACCAGGTGACGCCCCTGCTGTTTGAGCGGGCCCGCACGCCTTACGAAATGGTGCAGCTATCGGTGGAAGAGATTGAAGACATCATACGGCCCTGCGGCCTGGCACCCCGCAAGTCCAAAGCCATTCATCAGCTTTCGCAAATCCTCATCGACCAGCACAAGGGGCAGGTGCCCCAAAGCTTTGAAGCCCTGGAAGCCCTGCCGGGCGTGGGCCACAAAACCGCTTCGGTGGTCATGTCGCAGGCCTTTGGCGTGCCGGCTTTCCCCGTCGATACCCACATACACCGCCTCATGTACCGCTGGACCCTCTCCAACGGCAAAAACGTGGTACAAACCGAAAAAGACGCCAAACGACTCTTTCCCCAGGAGCGCTGGAACAAACTGCACCTGCAAATCATCTACTTCGGCAGGGAGTACTGCCCGGCCAGGGGCCACAACCCCTACCAATGCCCGATATGCAGGAAAATAGGTAGAAAGGAGCTGTTCAAAAACGTCGCCCCTCACGACTGACAAAGGCCTCCTCTTTCAGCTTTTTTCACCACTCTTCGCTATTGTGCGAAAGAATCCCTATTTTATGGCATAATTTACCTAATCCAACCATCATGAACCAAGTGCAGATTTTTGTCCAGCAGAGTGGGATGGCCTGTGTGTTTGAAGTAAGCGGCCTCTCAGAAGGGGCGGAGCACAGCTTCCAGTGGGAGTTTGGCGACGGCAACAGCAGCGACCTGCCCAAACCCACCCATATATATGCACAGGCAGGCTCCTACCAGGTAGCCGTGAGCCTGGAAGAAGCCCTGCCCGACGGCTCCAAACAACAGCAGCAGCTGAAGAAAACCCTAGAGGTAAAGGGCCAGGAAAACCCCGGAGATACCGAAACCGATGACCGGGACGTAGGCGGGGTACACGTCAAAAAGAAGCGAGCCAAAAACTAAGCTCCTCTCCCCTCAGTATCCCTTACTTACCTGAAGTCGGCATACCAGGCTGAACAATTTCAAATTGTTCTTTGGCTTTGGCCTCGTCCACCATGGCCTTTACATCGGCCAGCAGTTGTTTGGCATCATACACGATGCCGTCCTTGATGGTGTATTTCACCCCTCCTACCCGCACCACCTCATTGTCGTCGGTGAGCTTGATGGCGCCCGTACCGTACAGCACCTTGAGGTTTTGAAGGGGATTCTCCTCTATGAGGATCATGTCGGCGTATTTGCCCACTTCAATGGAGCCGATCTGGTCGGCCAGGCCCAGGGCTTCGGCCCCTTTGAGGGTGGCCGAGCGCATCACTTCCAGTGGATGAAAGCCCGCTTCGCGCAGCAGCTCCAGCTCGCGTATGTAGGCAAAGCCATAGAGCTGAAAAATAAAGCCCGAATCGGAGCCAGTTGTGACCCGCCCGCCCCTGTTTTTGTATTCATTCACAAAGGTCATCCACAGGCGGTAGTTTTCCTTCCAGGCCACTTCCTCCTCCGTGCCCCAGTAGTGCCAGTAGGAGCCGTGCGAAATTTTGCTGGGCTGGTAAAAGCGCCAGAGCGAAGGCAGGGTGTAGTCCTCGTGCCATTCGGCCCTGCGGGCGCGCATGAGGTCGCGGCTGGCTTCATAGATGTTAAAAGTGGGGTCAATGGTGAAATCGAGCTCCAGCAGGCTGTCCATCACGGCATTCCAATGCTCGGAAAAAGGGGGTGCGGCCTGTTTCCACAGTTTGCCGGCTTCGCCAAAGCGGTGTTGCTCATTGCGGTAGTTGTAGTCCAGGGGATAGTGCTGCACGGTGCGGTCGGTGAAGAGGGCCTCGGGCAGGCCATACCAGTGCTCCATGGAGGTGAGGCCCATGCTGGCAGTGTTGAGCACATTGAGCCAGGCCACATCCATCTGGGCGTGGTGGCAGGCCGAGCGCAGGCCAAATTTTTTGGCCTCATCCAGGGCTGCCTGCATGATGTCGGGCCTGGCACCAAAGAACTTGATGCCCTGTGCCCCCTTTTGGGCAATGTCCTTCACCCACTCCCGGGCCATTTCCGGGCTGGTGATGGGGCCCTTGCCTCCCAGCCCAAATGCCGGGTAGGCCTCAATGCGGGGCGCCACGATCTCGTTGGCTGCGCTGCGGGCCCGGTGGCGCAGGGTCCACTCCAGGCCGTTGCCACAGGAAGGCTCCCGTATGGTGGTCACGCCGTGGGCCATCCACAGTTTAAATACATACTCAGGGGTGGTGCCCTGGGCACGCCCGCCAATGTGGCCGTGCATGTCCACAAAGCCCGGCAGCAGGTACATGCCTTCGGCCTGTATCTCTTTTGCGCCCGGCTGCGCCTTGGGGCGGCTGCTTTCGTTAATGGGGACGCCCGGATAGCCCACCGCCTTCACTTCCACAATGCGGTTTTGCTCCACCACCACATCCACCGGCCCGATGGGAGGCGCTCCCGTGCCGTTGATGAGGGTAGCACCCCGTATGATGAGTTGGGAAAAAGGGCCCTCTCCTTCAGTGGAGGCCCGCTCAGGTGCGTCGGGCATTTGGCGGTTTTGCCCATACAGGCAGACAAACAGCCCGCTCAGCACATAATACATTAAAAGCGTAACGCCAGATTTCATGGTGTAGCTGATGTGTTGGGTGAATAAAGGGGAAAGATAGGCAGTATTGGGCAGGGGTGCAAGGGGGGGGACAGGATGCAGG
>RFHT01000383.1 GCA_003696835.1 Bacteroidota bacterium | reverse complement strand
ATCACACAAACTTCCGGGAAATTATGCATTGCACTCAATTTAGCTCAAAAAATCGAGAATTCCAAAAAAATTAACTAATGCTATTTATAAGCCTTCAGGAGCAGGGCGACACATAGGCCTTGCAGCCGCCCCTCCTCCTATTGGATGATGAGTGGGCGTACCTGCATGCGGTTTCCGGCCCGCACCCCCACGTAATAAACACCTGGCGGCCAGGAAGGCAGGTCCAGCTCATAGAATTCACCCTCAAAAACCCACTGCTGCAACTGCTGCCCCCATACATTGCTGATCCACACCTCCACCCTTTGGGCAGGCGGATGGCCCAGCAGCTCTATGCGCAGGCGATCCCTGGCGGGATTGGGAAACAGCCCGAAGGCCAGCCCTGCCGGTGGGCCCGCCTCCACGGAGGTGGGATTGGCCGAAACGGGTGCAAACAACTGCAGACCGCCCCGCTCGTTGCCCACCACAAAGGTGGGCTTTTGGCTGCTGTCCAGCACCGCCACGGCCACCGCAGCGCGCTCTCCAAAATCAAAGTCAAACAAATTCCCCGCAAACTGCAGCGTATCCGTCAGGGCAGTGGCCACGCCCTCATACACCTCCACATAGCCGGTAACGGCCCCCACCAGCAGCTCTGCTTCGCCATCCTGGTCGTAGTCGCTGAGCATGGGACGGGGAAACCCATTGGAAAAGCTGCCGCCGTATTCATCCTCTATTTCAATAAACCCCCAATGGTCCGTTACCAGTTGAAACTCAGCCGTGGCAGGCGTGCCTTCATTTTCATACAAATAAATCTTGCCGCCCCTTTCGCCCACAATCAGGTCCAGGTCCTGGTCGCCGTCCAGATCGTACAAAAAGGGCGCCGCCCAAAAGCCCACATCTATGCCCGCATAGGTATCCGTAATAAAGTGGTACTGCGCGGCCTGCCCGGGAGCAGCCACATTTTCAAATAAATAAATATGGCCAAAAATGCTGCCGATGAGCAAATCCTCATCCCCGTCGGCGTCCAGGTCGCCCACAGTGGGCACCATGTCGTTGAGCAGGGGAAAAAACTGCCCGCTTTCACGCAGGCCCAGGTAGTCGTCGTCCACCAGTTGGAAGGCCGGCTGTGCCGCCGTGCCGGTATTTTCGTACAGCGCCAGGGCCGGAATGAGCTCATCGGTATAGTCCACGTGGTAGCCACTGTTGCCAATGAGTATATCTTGCAGGCCGTCCTGGTTGTAATCCAGAAAGGTGGGCACCGACTGGGAACCCACTTCTATGTGGGTATTTTGGAGAAAACCCTGGTATTGAAAGCGAAAGTCGGGCTGTATGCCGTTGCCCTGGTCGAGGTAGAGGGCCACGCCGCGGGTGTTTTCAAAGCTGCCGTTGGCGGAGTTGTTGGGGGCAAACAGCAGGTCTTTTTTGCCGTCATTGTTCACATCCACCTGAAAGGCAGCCGGGAAAATGTCCACCGATACAGGCACATCCGAACGGGGGAAATTGGTTTCGGCCGAGTCGATATAGGCATACTGCAGGCTGCCGCCATTGTAGAGGGCATACACAGTGGGGTAAGAAATGTCGCCCAGCAGGGCGTCGTAGAGGGAGTCGGCATTGAGGTGCAGCAGCAGGGTAGTAGAGCCCGCATGGCGCAGCTCGCGCTGGGCTGCGCGCTGGTTGGGATCAAAGTCGCCCAGGGGGCAGTTTACGGTATCGTGCAGCACCACGTCATTGTCAAAATTGGATTCGTAAAAATGTCCCCAGCAGGCCGTTTCCAGTTCCAGCACCATGGTGTCGCAGCGGCCGTAGTACTCCATGGCTTTATTCTTGTGAAATTCGATGTTGTTGAAGAGCACGTGCCAGGTAAAATAGTCCAGGTCGCCGTCGTAATCCACATCCACAATGGAGGGGAAGTCGATTTTGCCGGAATACAGGCGGTTGAGGGAAGAATAGAGCGACATGAGGGGGTCGTGCAGCAGTTCAAAAGCCATGTGGCCATCGTTTTGCGTTTGTTGAATATACACCCGCACATTGGAAGTAGGCGTACCGCAAAACACGTCCTGCCTGCCGTCGCAGTTGTAGTCGGCCAGCAGGGCCCAGCCAAAACAGTCGCAGCTGTCGAAGGCAGCCCGGTACTGAGGCGCATATTCGTAGCGGCTTTCCCCTGCCTGCCCCTTGTTCAGGTAAGGCGTAAACACATTGGACTCCCGGTCGTAGGTGATGAGGTCCGGCCTGCCGTCGCCATCCAGTTCAATGGCCGAAAACTGCGGCATGCTCATGCCGCCGGCCCAGGCGTTGGGCAGGGGCTGGCCATTTTGGTCGGTTACCGGAATGGCATTGCTCAACTGGTGAGTTTGGGCAAAGGCGCTGAAGGGGAAAAGAATGAGGAGGCAAAGACTGAATCGAAGCAAAACCTGCATAGTTAAAAGGGCATTATGCGTCAAAGGTAGGAAGAAGCAAGGGAAGATGTGATGCAAAAAAAAATCTTTTGCACACACATGAAAATGAGAAAAGTCATGTTCATCCCAGGGTTCAGGCCACTTTTTCCACATTTTCCTGTCATTAGCAAAAACCTCAAAGCCGCAAACAGGGCATGTAACAGTATGGCCCTAGCAGGCGTCTTTCGACAAAGCCAGTTTCATAAACGCACCATTAGCCTAAAAATCTGCACGTCTTATGTATAAGCACTTATTGGGATTTGTATCGCTCTTTCTTTTCATGTGGCAAACACAGCAAACGCAAGCCCGCGGGTATGACAGCAAAAAGATCGCGGTGGTACTTTCGGCGGCCCATACCTACCTGGGCACCACCTACAAATGGGGGGGCAACAACCACTCGGGCATCGACTGCTCGGGCCTCACCAAAAACAGTTTTCAGGCTGCGGGCATCAACATTCCCCGCAATTCGCGTGCGCAGGCCAGCTTCTGGCGGGGGCGCAGCGTAAGGCGCCACCAACTGCAAAAA
Source organism: Bacteroidota bacterium (assembly GCA_003696835.1). Classification (GTDB taxonomy): domain Bacteria; phylum Bacteroidota; class Bacteroidia; order J057; family J057; genus J057. The sequence goes on along the minus strand of RFHT01000383.1, from coordinate 25,133 downwards.
GGCGACCTGCTCTTTTTCAGCAGCGGCAAATACCGCATCGGACACGTGGGCATCGTCTCGGAGGTAAAGCGCGACAGGGTGCGCTTCATCCACTCCTCCAGCGACAACGGCGGGGTGCAGTACAACTACCTCGAAGGCAGCTGGCTGAGGCGATACGTAACGGCCCGCAGGTTGTTTGAAGACCTCGAAGGTCGTTCTGACCAAAAAGAAGCACAACTGGTAGCAGCCCAGCAGGTGGACGAGGGTGCTTTTGTAGGCGCCTATCCCGAAACCTCCAAGCGCTACCTGAGCTACCGCGACATACAGCGGCTGACGCCCTGCGAACTCAAAATCCTGAAAAACGAAATTTACGCCCGCTATGGTTATCAGTTTCACAAAAATCCCGTGATGGTAACCTACTTCAACTCCCAGGAATGGTACCGCAATACGCCCAAAGTTTCGCACAATTCGGCTTACATTTACATGCGCTACCTTTCCCCCATCGAAAAGGCCAATGTCAACCTGCTGAGCCGCTATGAGGGCAGGTGCAGCAAGCTGCAGTCATACTGAAGCAGCAGTTTTTGCAAATTAGCGGATAAATCGGCTATTTATGGCATAGTTTGACCATTTATGCCTTCATTGCCATGTTTACCACCTCTGAAATCGAAAATATCTTATTTCTGGATGTAGAAACTGCCCCCGTGGTGCAGGACTACCACGACCTGAGCGAACGCATGCAGCACCTCTGGGACCACAAGTCCCGGCGCTACAAGCGCGACGAGCCCGAAAAGGTGCCGGAGGAGCTGTTTTTTGAGCGGGCAGGCATACACGCCGAATTTGGGCGGGTGGTATGCATTTCCTGTGGGTATGTGAAATTTGATGAACAGGACCAGCCCCAACTGAAGATGAAATCCTTTTACGGAGAGGAGGAAAAGCCTGTTTTGGAGGGATTTGGGGAGGTGCTCAACAAGTTTACCCAAAAACACGGGCGCAATATATGCGCCCATAACGGCAAAGAGTTTGACTTTCCTTTTTTGGCCCGCCGCTACGTAATCAATGGCCTGGAAATTCCCCATGTGCTGCAGGTGCAGGGCAAAAAACCCTGGGAGGTACAGTTTATCGACACCATGGAGCTGTGGAAATTTGGCGATTACAAAGCCTACACCAGCCTCGACCTGCTGGCCGCCATTCTGGACATTCCCACGCCCAAAGATGACATGGATGGCAGTGATGTGGCCAAGGTGTTTTGGTACGAAAAAGACCTGGAACGCATCAAGATTTATTGCGAAAAAGACGTGAAAACCACCGTACAGGTGCTGCTGCGCATGTGCCGCCAGCCGCTGGTGGCAGAGGAAGCCCAGGCATGAGGCTGGCCTTGAGAGCGCAGAAATTCATGCCCGGGCTTTGCTGGTGGGGTAGGCAACATGCCTAATCAATCATGATCCGTTCTTCTTCCAGAATCCCGAGGATGTAGTCGCCATAGCCGCTTTTGAGCAGGGGCTTGGCCACCTCGTACAGCTGGGTAGCATCAATGTAGCCCATGCGGTAGGCCACTTCTTCTATGCAGCCTATTTTGAGGCCCTGCCGATGCTCAATGATCTGCACAAACTGCCCGGCCTGCATGAGCGACTCGTGGGAGCCGGTATCCAGCCAGGCCGTACCTCTGCCCAGAATAGACACCTTCAGCTTGCCGCGGCCCAGGTAGGTCTTGTTGACATCGGTAATTTCCAGCTCTCCTCTGGGGGAGGGCTTGAGGTTTTTGGCAATGTCAATTACCTGATTGTCGTAAAAATAAATGCCCGGCACCGCATAAGACGACTTGGGCTTTTCGGGCTTCTCTTCTATGCTGATGGCTCTGCCTTGCCGGTTAAACTCCACCACCCCGTATATCTGGGGATTGGACACGTGGTAGGCAAATACCATCCCGCCTGCGTGTAGCGATATTTCCTCCTGGGCAGCATGCAGGGTATCGGGCAGCTGTTCCCCATAGAAAATGTTATCGCCCAAAATGAGGGCCACATCGTCCTGGCCTACAAAGGCTTCGCCAATGATGAAAGCCTGGGCCAGCCCCTCGGGGCGTTCCTGCACAGCATACTCAAACCTCATCCCCAGGCGGGAGCCGTCGCCCAGCAGGTGCTGAAAAAGCGGCAGGTCCCGGGGCGTAGAAATGATCAGGATTTCCCGGATACCGGCGAGCATGAGGGTAGAAAGCGGATAGTAGATCATCGGCTTGTCGTAAACAGGCATGAGCTGTTTACTCACCGAAATGGTCAGCGGATACAGCCGCGTACCAGATCCTCCCGCCAAAATAATTCCTTTCATTGCAATTCTATTAATTTAAGCAGGACAAACAAACAGCGCATAGGCTACTCTTCCTGCATCTCCTTAAAGGAGTCTCCTCTTCATTCCGACCTGCATCCTGTATTACCTTAAAGGCATCTTCGACTTGCATCTTGCATCTTGCATCTTGCATCCTGTCCCCTGCATCCTGCATCCTGTCCCCTCACCCAAACAAAGCCTGCAGGCGTGGGTTGCAGGTATCCTTTTTTGAGACAATGGGCGGGATGTTGCGCCAGGGAATATTGAGGGCAGGATCGTCCCAGGCGATTCCCCGCTCAGACTCTTTGTTATATACCTGCGTGCATTTATAAAAAAACAGGCAGGAATCGCTCAAGACCTGAAAGCCATGAGCAAAGCCTTCGGGTATATAGATCATGGCAGGCTCATCGGCGGAGAGCTCGATGGATACATACTGCCCAAAGTAGGGTGAAGAGGGGCGTATGTCCACGGCCACATCCAGCACCTTACCCGCCAGGGTAGTAATGAGCTTGCCCTGAGCAAAAGGCGGGGCCTGGAAATGCAGGCCCCGAATCGTTCCTTTCACCGAAGAGGAAAGGTTATCTTGTACAAAATTTAAGTGCCCCAGGCCAATTTCTTCAAAGCTCGTTCGGTTGTACAGCTCCATAAAAAAGCCCCGGGAGTCGCCAAATACATCAGGCTTAATGATAAAAACATCGGGGATGTTCGTTTCAAGCTTGCGGAACCCCATGTAATTGCGTTTTGAAATATTCGATGGTTTTGGCCAGGCCGTCGCGCCGGTCCACCCTGGGCTCCCAGCCCAGTATTTCCCTGGCACGGGCAATGTCGGGCTTTCTCACCTTGGGATCGTCCTGGGGGAGGTCCTTAAACACGATTTTGCTGCTGGAGCCGGTTAGTTCGATCACTTCTTTGGCAAAATCGAGTATGGAAATCTCCGCCGGGTTACCGATGTTGACCGGGTGAGTTTCATCGCTGAGCAGCAGGCGGTAAATGCCCTCGATGAGGTCATCCACATAGCAGAAGCTGCGGGTTTGGCTGCCGTCGCCAAAAACGGTGATGTCTTCTCCCCTGAGGGCCTGGCTGGCAAATGCCGGCAGGGCGCGGCCGTCGTCCACGCGCATGCGCGGGCCGTAGGTGTTGAAAATGCGCACAATGCGCGTTTCCAGACCGTGATAGCGATGGTAGGCCATGGTCATGGCTTCCATGAAGCGCTTGGCTTCGTCATATACCCCTCTGTACCCGATGGGGTTCACATTGCCCCAGTAGTCTTCGGTCTGGGGGTGCACCAGCGGGTCTCCATATACTTCGGAAGTACTGGCGATAAGCACCCGTGCGCCTTTTTCTTTGGCCAGGCCAAGTATTTTGTGTGTACCCATCGCCCCTACTTTCAGGGTTTGAATGGGCAGCTTGAGGTAATCAATGGGGCTGGCCGGAGAGGCAAAATGCATGATGTAGTCCAGGTGCCCCTCTACAAAGGTGTAGTTGGTTACGTCGTGTTTTACAAAGGTAAAACCATCTACGCCGAACAGATGCTGGATGTTTGCAAGGTTTCCGGTAATGAGGTTGTCCATAGCCACAACCTCAAAGCCTTCAGCAAGGAATCGATCACAGAGGTGCGAGCCCAAAAAGCCTGCACCGCCTGTTACCAGTACTTTTGGTTTTTTACTCATTTAGTTTAAATGCCTAATATGTTAAGAAAGCCCCGGTTTCAGTTCAAAACCTACCCGCCCAGACGCTTTCTATTAAGTATAACGTCTGTTTGGCAGATAACATATACCTAAACCGGATTGCCGGGGAGGAAGGGTGAAACAGGCCCGGAACAGAGAGGGGAAAAACAACATCTTCACCCTGTGCTTTTATGAGCCTGCTCTACCCGTTTCATCCTTCTTCATTTTCCGGCTTTGCTGTTTATTTTGCCGTAACAGCTTTGTTTACATTGATGGATCTTCTACCGATAGAGTGATAGGTAAAGCCCTGCTGCTCAACGGTATTCAGGTCGTAAATATTGCGCCCGTCGAAGATGAGCGGCTGTTTGAGTCCAGCCTTGATCTTGCCAAAATCCGGCGCCCTAAACTCGTTCCACTCGGTTACGATAACGAGGGCATCGGCACCTTCGAGGGTGTCGTACATATTTTCGCCATACTCGATGTCCAGATTGGTGTATTCCTTCACCGACTCCATGGCTTCGGGGTCAAAGGCTTTTACTTTTGCCCCTCTTTTGAGCAATTCACTAATGATGACCAGTGCGGGAGCTTCGCGTATATCGTCTGTATTGGGTTTGAACGCCAACCCCCATACTGCAAATTGCTTGCCACTGAGGTCTTCGCCCATTTCTTTGACGATTTTTTGTACCATAATTCCCTTCTGGATGTCGTTTACTTTCATCACCGAATCCAGAATCTGGAAGTTGTACTTGTATTCCTGAGAGGTCTTGTACAAAGCCGAAACGTCTTTGGGGAAGCAGGAGCCCCCATAACCCACACCGGGAAAGAGAAAACGCTTGCCAATGCGGCTGTCGGTACCTATACCCCTGCGCACGTTGTCCACGTCTGCGCCTACCAGCTCACACAGGTTGGCAATTTCGTTCATGAAAGAAATTTTGGTAGCCAGGAAAGAGTTGCCCGCATATTTGGTCACCTCTGCACTGCGCTCATCCATAAAGAGGATGGGGTTGCCCGACATGACGAAAGGCTTGTACAGCCGGCGCATTACCTCAGCGGCCCGCTCGGAGCGCGTACCAATCACGATGCGCTCGGGCTTCATGAAATCCTGCACGGCAAAACCTTCGCGCAAAAATTCGGGGTTGGATACCACGTCGAATTCCACGTCAGTTTGGGCTGCTACAGCTTCCCTTACCTTGTCGGCCGTACCCACTGGTACTGTACTTTTGTTTACCAGTACTTTGTAGTCCTTGATGATCTGGCCAATTTTGTTGGCTACCCCCAGTACGTACTGCAGGTCGGCAGAGCCGTCTTCCATGGGAGGAGTAGGCAGAGCCAGAAAAATTACTTCGGCATGGTCCACCGCCATTTCCAGGTCGTCGGTAAACCGCAGGCGACCATCCTTGGTGTTGCGTTCGAACAGGGTTTCCAGGCCCGGCTCATAAATGGGCACTTTGCCTGCGTTGAGCTTGGCCAGTTTGTCCTGGTTGTTGTCCACACAAATCACGTCATTGCCAGCCTCGGCAAAACAGGTGCCTGAGACCAATCCAACGTAGCCAGTTCCGATAACAGAGACTTTCATTTGAATGTTGATTTTTAATGTTATAAAACAAAACGAAACAATTTGAACGGCTGTTAAACCGCATAGCACAATGGCAATACAAAGAACGATCAGGCAACTAGCAGATACCGGCAGCTTGTTTTAAAGCTGCTTTCAGATGGCCGGAGACATGTTCGGTTTGTTCCTGGGTTAACTCTGAATGCATGGGTAAGCTGAGCACTTCCTCCGACAATTGCTCGGTAACCGGCAAATCGCCTGGTTTATATCCGTAGCCCCGGTATGCCGCCTGCAAATGCAGGGGTACGGGGTAATAAATCATAGCAGGTATGTGTTGCTGACTGAGGTAAGCCTGGATGGCATCGCGTTTTTCCCTTCCTTCCTTTATGCGAATGGTGTATTGGTGAAAGACGTGATGGGCGTAAGCTGCCCGCAGGGGCAGGCCGATGCCCGCTTCTTCCTTCAGCAGTTGGTCGTATTGATCGGCCGCCTGTATGCGGGCCTGGTTGTAGGCATCCAGGTGCCTGAGCTTGATGTCGAGAATGGCGGCCTGTATGGCGTCCAGCCGGCTGTTGACCCCCACTACATCGTGGTAGTAGCGTCTGCTGCTGCCGTGATTGCAAATCATCCACATACGGGCGGCCAGCTCTTCGTCCTGAGTAAAAATGGCACCTCCATCGCCGTAGGCGCCCAGGTTTTTGCTGGGGTAAAAGGAGGTGGTGCCAATATGGCCAATGGCGCCCGTTTTGAGACGTTGGCCATCGGCAAAGGTATATGCAGCCCCTATGGCCTGGGCGTTGTCTTCTATGACGTACAGGCCGTGCTGCCGGGCCAGCTCCATGATGGGCGCCATGTTGGCGGGCTGCCCGAAGAGGTGTACCGGAATGATGGCCCGGGTTTTGTCCGTGATGGCCGCTTCGATCAGCTGCGGGTTCAGGTTGTAGGTGTCAGGCTCTACATCCACAAATACCGGCTTCAGCCCCAGCAGAGCAATCACTTCTGCCGTGGCTACAAAGGTGAAAGCCGTGGTGATGACCTCATCGCCGGGCCGCAGCTGCAGGGCCATGAGGGCAATCTGCAAGGCATCGGTGCCGTTGGCACAGGGAATGACGTGCTCCACGCCCAGGTAGGCAGCCAGGTTTTCCCTGAATTGCTGCACCACAGGCCCGTTGATGTACGCCCCGGAACGGATGACGGCCGCTACAGCCTGGTCGATTTCATCGCGAATACGCTCATATTGCGTAATGGTATCTACCATTCGTATTTGCATGGCTTATTTAATAAGTTGGGTTGATAAAGATACGTGAGCAGGGGGTGAATGTCGAAAGATGGATAAAGCTGCCTGTTTGATCGAAAGGAATGTGTTTGTCCTACAACTTTCTGCACAAAGGTATTAATATTTTTTTTCTTCTTCCTAATTAATTCCTTAACAGCTATACTTCAATCCCGATTGGTATAATATTTTTTGTGAATGACTTCACACAGCCGGGAACAATAATGGGCCGAAAATTAAGTATCTTGAAGTCAACAGCCAAATAAAATGTGCTTTCATTCCATCATGGGAAGTTGACATTTTGGGAGGGCAAATTGAGCATTTTTCAACACCTTTACCGAAATGAGGATGAATTTGAGGTTTCTCCAATCAATATTAAGCTTTTCCTTACTTCTTTGTTTGCTTGCAAACGGAGCAGGCAGGGGGTATGCCCAGGCCAGCCTGCGCGACTCAGCCATTCGCATGGGTTTGCTGGAGGTGAGCTATGCGGGCGGGCTTCCGGCGGGCGAGCTGGAAGCGCGTTTTGGCTATACGCCCCAACTGGGGCTGCTGCTGGGCGTCAAAATGCGCAGCAATTTTTACCTGCAAACGGGTTTCAGGCTGCTGCTGGGCAGCCAGGTAAAGGAAAGAAACATGCTGGATGGCCTCAGCAACAGCCTGGGCCTGCTGATAGCCGACGACGGCACCCTCACCGATGTGATGTTCCTGCAGCGCGGATGGGGGGTGCCATTGATGGTGGGTAAAATATTTCCCCTCAGCAGACATCATCCCAATTCGGGCTTTTATGTGGAAGTGGGTGCCCAGTTTTTGCAGCACCGCATACATTTCCGCACCATCGGCAGCCCCGTGGCTGCCATCTCAGGCCCCTACCGCAAAGGGTACGACCGCCTCACCAATGGCCCGGGCATACGCCAGGGCCTGGGGTTTCGCTTCTTCGATCCCAAAGGCTTTTTCAATTTCTCCATTGGCCTGGAGTTTAGCCAGCACTTCACCCAAAACCGCCGGAGCATCAACATTGATACCGGCCTGGCCGACACCCACCAACGCCTCGACCTGCTCAATGGCTTTTCGGCCAGCTGGGTTTTTCCCCTCTACAGGCGTGCACCTGACAAAAGGTATGTGAATTGAGGATGCAGGGAATTTGTTGATTAGCCACTGAGAACACAAAGCGCACAAAGGCCCGCCGGGGCAATGTGTTGGTTAGCTTTAAAGATACAAATGGCACGAATTGGATGAGGAAAATTCGTGGCTGACATTAATCAGGGAATGCAAGCTGCATCTTGCCTCCCTACTCCTTCAGTTTGTCGCGGCGAATTTTGAGCTCGCGCCAGGTGGTGAGGATGATGCCTTCCTGCTCGATAAATGCCCTGAGGCGGGGGTCCATCATGGCCAGCATATCGCCTTCGCGGCTGGGGCCTGAGTCGGAAATGTATGGAAACACTTCGGTGGGGGCCGTACAGTGCATGATCACCATGGTAAGGCCGGGTTTGAGGTCTTTGAGGGCCTGTATGTATTTCTGGGTTTTCATTTCCTGCAGCTCGGCTTTGGTGAGGGTAGTGCCCTGCGGCGGTCGCCAGCCATAGCTGCTGTTGTGCAGGTCGTCCAGCACGGGCAGGCCGGCTGCCCATACCTGCCCGCCCATTTGGCGGGCCTGAACGACCTGCGGAGGCAGGGGCAGCTCCATGCCCTCCTGGTATTTGCCGTGGGCTTTGAGTTGCTGCAGCATTTCTTCCTGCAACTGGGTGGTGAGGGCATGGCAATGCCCGCCGGGAAACATGACTGGTATGCCTTCCTCTGCTCCCACCTTGATGTAGCGCTCCAGAAAGGCGGGGGTGGCAAAGAGGGTGCCCATGTGGGAGTCGAGGTGGGTGGGTTCCCAGCCCATGTCGCGCGAGCGCTGTAGCTGCGCCCGTATTTCCCGCTCTACTTCATCGGGAGTGGCGTGCTCCACCACCTGGCGCACACTGGGCCAGAGGGCCCATTGGGGGTCCACCAGCCCCGGCACGGCAGGCTTGCCTGCCAGGGGGCCCCAGCGATAACCGTCCCACTCCGAAGTAAGGGTGAGGTGCAGGCCGGCGTCCACCTCCGGGTGGGCCTTGAGGTATTGCATAAAACCCGGCACCCAGGCGCAGGGCATCATGATGCTCAGGGAATTGGCTACGCCCTCTTCCATGGCCTTGATGGCACCCAGGTTGCTGTCGTAGCTCATGCCCACGTCGTCTATGTGGAGAATGATGACTTTCTTCCCTTTGGGGAAGCCCAGCCGCTCAGCATAAGTGCTTTGTGCGTGCATGTAGTTAGCTGTGAACAAAATGGTGAGAAAAATACAAAGGTATTTCATGAGGTTATTAGTTTGGTGGAAAACTAAAAAAAAATCTTACTGCTGCACCAATCGGGGCTTGTGCAATTGTTTCATCTCTTTGTGGAGAAGCCTTTGTATGCTTTTCGCGAATTTTCCGCATCTTTGCCGTGTATGAAGCAGCCAAACACATATTGGGTTGACCAGGCCATATTCGCAGGCATAGCGCTTGTGGGCTTTTTGCTGTTTTTGGGTGCGCCTCCCCTGTTTGACTGGGACGAAATCAACTTTGCCGAATCGGCACGGGAGATGATGGTAACGGGCAATTATTTTCAGGTTCAAATCAACTTTGAGCCTTTTTGGGAGAAGCCACCGCTTTTTTTCTGGTTGCAGGTGCTGAGCATGAAGCTCTTTGGCATCAACGAGTTTGCTGCCCGCTTCCCCAATGCGCTGGTGGGCGTACTCACGGTGGTGGCCCTGTACCGGGCGGGGATTCAGTACGGCGGGCAGGTATATGCCCGCCTGCTTGCGGGGCTGTACCTGGCCAGCATGCTGCCCATTATCTACTTCAAGTCGGGCATTATCGATCCGGTATTCAACTTTTTTATTCTGCTGGGCCTGTTGCAGATTTTGCGCTATGAGCAGCTGCGCCTGCAAGATGCTGAAGCAGCCCGCAAAGACGACGCCCCCTGGGCTGCGGGTTGGTGGATAGGGTTGGCCACGCTCACCAAGGGGCCGGTAGCCCTGCTGGTGTGCTTGCTGGTCTATGGGCTGTACAAGGCCGTTTTTGATAAGTTTCGCATTCCCTGGCGGGCAAGCCTGAAGTTTCTCGCTGCATGGGTGTTGCTGGTGCTGGGCTGGTATGGCCTGGAAACCCTGGTGCATGGCAGTTGGTTTGTCAAGTCTTTTATACAGTATCAGCTTGAGCTTTTTTCCAAGCCGGTGGCCGGGCATCAGCAGCCGTTTTACTACCACTTTGTGGTGTTTGTAGTCGGTTGTTTTCCCCTCTCAGCTTTTGCCTTCAGGGGGATGTTTGTCAAAGAAGAAACTGCTCCCCGGCTGTTGCTCAAGCGCTTTATGCTGGTGTGGTTTTGGGTCATTCTCATTTTATTTTCCATTGTCACCACCAAAATCATCCATTACTCCTCTCTGCTATATTTCCCCGGTGCATTTCTGGCCGCTACCTATTTGTATCACCTCCTTCGCCACCAGCAAAAACCCGCCTGGGATGTGTGGGTCATCCTGCTACTGGGGCTGTTGGTGTGGGGCCTGGCGCCCAGCCTCATCAACCTCATTGAACAGCACCGCCTGTGGATTGCCCGCTTCCTGGATGATCCCTTTGCACAGGCCCAGATACGCTACGAGGTGCAATGGGGAGGCTGGGAATGGCTAATCGGGGCAATTTTCCTCATTGGGAGTTGCTGGAACCTCACCCAGTTGGCCAGACGGCGCTACCTGCAATACGTGCTGCTGCAAGTGGTGCTGAGTTTGTTTTTTGTCAACCTGACCTACAAATGGGTGGTACCCAAAATAGCCCAGTACACCCAGGGAGCTCCCCTGGACTTCTTTCAACAACTTCAGGGCAGGGATGTATATGTACTTACGGCGGGCTACAAGAGCTATCTGCACTATTTTTATGCCCGCGTAAAACCTCCGCAAAGGGAAGAAGCGAAAGATAAGCAATGGCTCATTTCTGGAGAAGTGGACAAGGATGTGTATTTGTCGGTAAAAGTGAGTAAGCTGGATGCCAATTTTTACGCGCGTTATCACGCCTTCGAAAAACTGTACGAAGCCGGTGGGTTTGCGTTTTTTGTGAGGAAAAGCAGCAGGCCGCTTCGGGCAGGGCCGCTCCATTTGCCGGGGAAATAACTAAATACAAAATTATTTGTTGTATAATAGGGATACCTCCTCTGGCACATTTTTCGTTGTGGGAATACAGGTGTTAAAAAAGGCTGCTTTTTCAACATCAATATCAATAAGAATCCCGTATCATTATTGAGCTGAATTGCCCGTTTTAAACCCATAAGTATCCGATACATTGTCAGAACCAAAGCCAGATATTCTCAAGCGTTTTAAGCTCAAACGCATACTGTGGCCCGTTTTTATCGGGCTGGCTGGCACCATTGGCATCATGGTGTACAAGGACCTGACTGCTACAAACGGAGGGGTACGGGAGGCTTTGGCCGGGGTGCACTGGACGGTGTACAGCATGGCGTGGATCGCGCTGGGGTTGTTGCTGATGGCCGTACGCGACCTGGCCTATACCTGGCGCATGCGCATACTCACCGAGGGCAAACTCAACTGGAAGAAGGCCCTGCAGGTAACCCTGCTATGGGAATTTTCTTCTGCCCTCACTCCTTCGGTAGTGGGGGGGTCGGCGGTAGCCGTATTTATGCTGGTAAAGGAAAAACTAAGCATAGGCAAAAGCACCGGCATCGTATTCACCACCATTTTACTGGATGAGTTGTTTTATGTGGTGATGTTGCCGCTGGTGCTGTTGTTTGTAGGGCACGATGCCATTTTCGCTCCCTTTTCCGACCTGGGTGAAGGAGCTTCCACCTTTAGCATCACCAGTTTCTGGATTGCTTATAGCGTGATCGCCGGCTATACGCTGGTATTGATTTTGGCCCTGATTGTATGGCCTTACACCATGCACAGGATCATCAAGCGGGTATTTATGCTACGGCTGCTGCAGCCCTGGCGGCGGCGGGGGTTCCGCACGGCTGAGGAGTTACTCAAGTCTTCGCGGGAGTTCAACCGCAAGCCCCTTTCCTTCTGGCTCAAAGGCTGGACGGCCACCGTAGTGGCCTGGATGGCACGCTACCTCATTCTCAACTGCGTGTTGTCTGCTTTTGCGGTGGTGGGCCTCACCTTTTACGACCACGTGGTGGCTTTTGCCCGGCAGGCGGTGATGTTTATCGCCATGATCGTATCACCCACGCCGGGCAGCGCAGGCATAGCCGAGTTTGTATTTACTGAGCTGCTCGAAGACCTCACGCCCCTGGGGCTGGGTATTGCCCTGGCAGCGATCTGGCGCCTCATTACCTACTATCCCTACTTCATCATTGGGCCGCTGCTGCTACCCCGCTGGCTCAAAAGGGTGTACCTCGAAGAAGAGCCACAGGCAGCCCCCCCTACCTCCTCTGCTGCTGAACCAGTCCCTCCCCCACCTTTACCGGCAGGCAAAGAACAGCCCTGAGGTAAGGCTGCCCAGCCAGCTTTTTATATCATTCAATTTAATCCTAAATTGGGGCTTATCTTTTTGGCCTAAATACTACACTCCAATGATAACAGAAACGGACCTCGTATTCAACAAGAATGAAGATGAAAACAGGGAATTGCTGCGCCAGCTCTGGCACAAAATCCAGCGCATAAAGGAAGGAGGAGGCCCCAAGGCCATGGCCCGCCACAAAAGCCGGGGCAAAATGCCCGCCCGCGACCGCATCAACTACCTGCTGGACGACAAGGATACCTTCCTGGAAATCGGTGCCCTGGCGGCTTATGGCATGTATGAAGAATATGGTGGCTGCCCCTCGGCCGGGGTGGTGACGGGCCTGGGAAAGGTATCGGGCAGGCTGTGTATGATCGTAGCCAATGATGCCACGGTAAAGGCCGGGGCCTGGTTTCCTATGACGGGCAAAAAAAACCTGCGGGCACAGGAGATTGCGATGGAAAACCACCTGCCCATCATCTACCTGGTGGACAGTGCGGGAGTATTCCTGCCCATGCAGGACGAAATATTCCCCGACAAGGAACACTTTGGGCGGATCTTCCGCAACAATGCCGTGATGAGCAGCATGGGCATTCCCCAGATAGCCGCCATCATGGGGCCCTGCGTGGCCGGCGGCGCCTACCTGCCCATCATGAGCGACGAGGCCCTGATTGTAGATGGCACGGGCTCGGTGTTTCTGGCAGGGCCCTACCTGGTGAAGTCGGCCATAGGGGAAGAGGTGGACATAGAAACCCTGGGGGGGGCTACCACCCACAGCGAAATATCGGGAGTAACCGACTACAAAATGCCCAACGACCGTGCATGTCTGGACAAGATCAAGTCTATTATCGGGAAGCTGGGCGAAACTCCCAAAGCCGGGTTTAACCGGCAAAAAGCCCACCCGCCCCAGCGCCCCCCCAAGGACCTGCTGGGCATACTGCCTGCACAACGCAGCAAGCCCTACGATGTGAAAGATGTGCTGGCCTGCATCATAGACGCCGGCAGCTTTGATGAGTACAAGGCCGGCTATGGCAAATCAGTGGTGACGGGCTACGCCCGGGTGGAGGGCTGGGCCGTGGGCATAGTGGCCAATCAGCGCAAAGTCATACGTTCGGCAAAAGGAGAAATGCAGTTTGGGGGGGTGATTTATTCCGATTCAGCCGACAAAGCTGCCCGTTTCATCATGAACTGTAATCAAAAACGAATTCCGCTCGTATTTTTACAAGACGTGACAGGTTTTATGGTGGGGTCGCGGGCAGAGCAGGGCGGCATTATCAAGGACGGAGCGAAAATGGTTAATACTGTGGCCAATTCTGTAGTACCCAAATTTACCTTCATCATGGGCAACTCCTATGGCGCGGGAAACTATGCCATGTGTGGCAAAGCTTATGATCCTCGCCTGATATTTGCCTGGCCTTCGGCCCAAATAGCGGTGATGGGGGGAGAGCAGGCAGCCAAAACCCTGCTGCAAATACAAGTATCGGCCCTCAAAAAGCAGGGAAAAACCATTGAGCCCGAAGAGGAACAGGCCCTGCTGGATGAAATTACCCAGCGCTACTACGCACAAACTTCGCCCTACTATGCAGCTGCCCGCCTGTGGGTGGATGGCATCATCAACCCCACAGACACGCGCCACATCATCGCCTATGGCATTGAAGCAGCCAACCACAACCCCCAGCTGCCGGTCTTTAACCCGGGAGTGATACAGACCTGAGCGTATATGGCGAATTGCAGAAACGAACAGCAGTGAGTTTGCTGCACAAGATGGAAACCAATGATGAAAGAAACGGAATTAAAAGCATTGATCAGTTTGCTGGAAGACGATGATCCCGATGTAAAAGGGCATGTGGAGCAAAAACTGCTGTCGTTGGGCGAGCGGGTCATCCCCGCCCTGGAAAATGCCTGGGAGCAGGAAACCGAAGAGCGGGTGCAGAATCGAATTGCCGACATGATTCACGTCATACAGCGACAACACACCATCGCTGCCCTCAGGGAATGGCGCAAGGGAGGTGGCCGGGACCTGCTGGCAGGCTGGCTGCTGGTTACCCAGTATGGCTATCCCGAACTCAGCTACGAACAATACCGGCAGAAGGTGAGCCGGCTGGTGAACAAAATTTGGCTGGAGCTACGCAACGGTATGTCCATACGCGACAAGTTTCGCGTGATCAACCGCATGCTCTTCCAGCGCGAAGCCTTTAAGGGCGTAAACAGCCACCAGCTGTTTGATCCCCCCAACTATTACTTCAATGGCCTGATGGATACCCAAAAGGGAAGCCCCCTCTCCCTGGGCATGCTGTACATGATCATCTGCCATGAGCTCGACATCCCCGTATTTGGCATTTTACTGCCCGGCTATTTTGTGCTGCATTACGAAGATGAAAAAACGGAGGTGTTTATAGATGTGTATGACAAGGGCAGTTTTTTCTCCCGGAACGACCTCAAGGAGTTTCTCCGGCAGAAAAAAATAGAGGACGACCAGCGCTATTACCAGCCCAGTTCACACACCTTTATCATCCTCACCCTCATACAAGTGCTGATTTATTGCTACCAGCAACGCAAAAAAACCGACAAAGTGCGGGAATGGGAGCTGCTGCTCAAGGGGATTGAGCTGTGATCAGATGGGGCCTGCAAATGCGGGCGACAATTTGGCCTGCCGGGAGTTACTGCCTCACTTGAATTTCCCCGGCGGAAGCAGGTCCAGGTGGAGAATCTCCAGCTCGCCCAACTCGTCCAGGCCAAAACGCAGGTTCTCAAAGCGCAACTGCTGGAAGTGAGCGTCGTACACGGGTGCTACGTCTATGGGCACATGCACGGCAAAGGGCTTAAAGCCCCTGAAGTCGAGTATAAACTGCTCGGTATCGGGGTCGTAGCGATGCTCCACGTATTCGGGCTGTATGCGGGCCATGCCCATTTTCTGTATCTCTTCCTGAATGAGGGCTTCGCGCTTTTGCAGGCGGGTGCTGGGGTTTACCCGGGCCAGGTAATCGGCGGTTTTTTCAAATTTCCCCCGTTTTTCCCACTCCTTCATCATGGCATTTACCCGTATTTCAACTTCCTCCCTGGCCGTGAGCCTGCCACTTTTGTACAGCAATTCAATTTCCGGGGCAGTAAGGGGCCGGTTGTACAGCCTCAAATCATCCAGAAAACCCGTAAAGAAGTGCTGCTTCAGTTGGGGGAAATTGCCCAGGCTGAGGCTCACCTCATTGCTGAGGCGGGTAGATTGGTAGCCGGTATATTGCTCATTTTCTTTCTGGCCATCCACCCATATTTCCCATACATCACCCCGGCATATCCCCAGCAAAAAATGCCAGATTCCGTCGTTGACCCGGGTGCGGGAAGGCCCCGAGCTGCGCAGCTCGGGCGAACCGTCGCGCCCGGAAAATACCGCCCTGCCGTCCTCCAGTCGCAGCATAAAGCCATGCCCCTTGCCACCGCTCACCATGTACTTGGATACCAGCGTTTGTATGCTGTCGTCGGTGGTTTTGACCCATACGGCCAGGCTCACCTTGTTGGTGATGTATTCAAATGCGTGTGGAATGTGCACAAAATCCTGTTTGCCAAACCAAAGGGCCATATTTTCCTGCCCAAAGCGGTCGGGGGCCAGTCTGGCCCCGTACATGCTGCCGTGGTAAGCATGAGGTCCCAGATCATTGCAGTTGCCCTCAAAGGGATAAAATGCCTGCAGGCCGTACTCAGGCCGCACGGGCTGGGAAACGGCTAGCTGCACAGTGAGTGAATAAAGCAGGGGAAGCAAACAGAAGATCAGATTTTTTTTCATTCGGTATATGCCTGAACAAACGGCTGAAAGTACCTGGCTTTCAGCTCCTGCTTTTTTCCTGCAAGATATATTCCACTTTTGAAATAAGTAGTTACATTCGGCTGGAAGAGTTTCAGAAGTGTGATAAGTTCAATACCCCTCAAAAAGCGTGAGCGGGAGTTGCCAGTTGAAGGTTTTGCGGTGCTGGGGGCTGAGACCGTAGTCGCGTATGGCCTCTTTGTGGGCGCGGGTGGGGTAGCCCTTGTTTGAGGCCCAGCGGTATTGGGGAAATTGCTCATCCAGCATCTGCATGATCTCGTCGCGGTAAGTCTTGGCTAGTACCGAGGCCGCAGCAATGGCGGCATACTTGCCATCGCCCTTGACGATGCAGCTGTGGGGAATGTTGCGAAAGGGTCGAAAGCGATTGCCGTCAATGATGAGGTAGTCGGGTCGTATGTGCAGGCCATCAATGGCCTCGTGCATGGCCTCGTAAGTGGCGTTGAGGATGTTGACCCGGTCAATGCGAAAGGCCCCAATCATCCCCACACTCCAGGAAATGGCGTTTTGGAGGATTTCCCGCCGCAGGCTGATGCGCTGCTTGTGGCTCAGCTTTTTGGAGTCGTTGAGTAGGGGGGGGCAAAAATCCGGTGGCAGCATTACAGCCGCAGCCACCACTGGCCCTGCCAGGCAGCCGCGGCCGGCTTCGTCCACGCCTGCTTCAAAAATTTCGTCGGTATATCGTGCCGCCAGTGCCATAACTGATGTGTAATCCTTTGCTCGTGTCAAATTAAAGCAAAAAAATGTAATTTATCTCCTCAAAATTGTTTTACCTCTCCAAACCCAAACGCTATGAAGGAATCACGTAGAGACAGCCTCAAGAAAATTGCTACCGGTATCACCATTGGTGCGCTGGGGTTTACCGCCAAAAGCTACGCCCGCATTATTGGGGCCAATGAACGCCTCAACCTGGCCGTCATCGGCATACGGGGCCAGGGCTTTGGGCACATCCGCAGGTGGGCGGGCTTGTCCAAAACGGAAAATGTACTGCTCAAAACGATCTGCGACATTGACACCCGTCTGTTTGATGAACGCGTGGCCAAAGCTGCCGAGCTGCAGGGACAAGCTCCCGCCACGGAGTACGACCTGCGCCGGATATTTGACGACAAAGACATAGACGCCGTATCCATAGCCACGCCCAACCACTGGCATGCCCTGGCGACCATCTGGGCCTGCCAGGCGGGCAAGCATGTGTATGTGGAAAAACCTTCCTGCCACAATGTGTGGGAGGGAAGAAAGATGGTGGAAGCCGCCCGCAAATACAACCGCATTGTGCAGGTGGGGTTTCAAAACCGTTCCATCAACAATGTGCGCAAAGCCATACAATTTTTGCACGACGGGGGCATAGGAGAGGTTTATATGGCGCGGGGCACCTGCTTCAAGCCACGCGATTCCTTTGGCATGGCGCCCGACAGCCAGCCGCCCGAAGGCGTGCACTACGACCTGTGGGTAGGCCCGGCGGAGTTTTTTCCCTACAATGAGAAAAAGTTTCACTACAACTGGCATTGGCACTGGGCCACCGGCAACGGCGACACCGGCAACCAGGGGCCCCACCAGTTTGACATTGCCCGCTGGGGGCTCAACAAGCAAACCCACCCCGTACGGGTGCAATCCATGGGGGGGTATTTCAAGTTTGGCGATGTGTGCTCGCAGGAAACGCCCAACACCCAAATGTCGGTCTTTGAATACGCCGACGGCAAAATACTGGAATTTGAAACCCGTGGGCTTTACACCAATGGCGAAGCCGACCTGGAGGTGAAAATTGGCAACCTCTTTTACGGCACGGAAGGCTGGATGGAAATTAATGGCAGCAAGTGGAAAACCTTCATGGGGCGCAAAAACGAGCCCGGCCCCAGCTCAGACGACCCGGCTGCAGAAGGAGAAGCCCTGGGCTACCTGGCCGCGCCGGGCGGCGGCGGCCATTACCGCAACTTCCTCTCAGCCATTCGCTCCGGCAAGCGCAGCGACCTGACCTGCGACATCGAGGAAGGTCATATTTCGTCCTGCCTCCCACATTTTGCCAATGTGGCCTATCGCCTCGGCCGGGAGCTGCGCATAGACCCCGATCAGGAGCGCTTCATGAATGACCCCAAGGCCAATAAACTCCTCAGCCGGGCTTATCGCCCGCCCTACGTGGTGCCCAAAGAAGTATAATTGCCCCCAACCATTAACCAGCCACATGAACAAACTGCTCATTCTATTCGTCATCGTCCTGCTGGGCATGCCCCTGCATGCCCAGCAGTTGGACCCCTCCGTGTATCAGGGCCTGGCCTTCCGCAACCTCTGCCCCGCCCGTACGGGCGGGCGCGTTACCGATGTAGCCATTGACCCCCACAACCGCAGCATACGCTATGTGGCGGTGGCCTCCGGCAATTTGTGGAAAACCGTGAATGCCGGCACGACCTGGCAGCCCATTTTCGACCGCTACGGCTCCTTTTCCATTGGCACAGTCGTCATCGACCCCCACGACTCCAACGTAATATGGGTAGGCACGGGCGAAAACAACAGCCAGCGCTCGGTGAGCATGGGCGACGGGGTGTATAAAAGCACCGATGCGGGCAAGAGCTTTCAAAACATGGGGCTGAAACGCTCTGAGCACATCGGTAAAATTGTGGTGGACCCCCGCGACCCGCAGGTGGTGTATGTAGCGGCCCAGGGGCCGCTGTGGGCCGATGGCGGCGACCGCGGACTGTACAAAACCACCGATGGCGGCCAACACTGGCAGCGGGTGCTGCACGTGAGCGAGCAAACGGGCATTTCGGATGTGGTGCTCGACCCCCGCAACCCTGACGTGCTCTATGCCACAGCCTACCAGCGCAGGCGGCATGTGGGCATGCTGGTGGCAGGCGGACCCGAGGGCGGCATTTACAAATCTACAGACGCAGGCAAAAGCTGGCGAAAGCTCTCTACCGGCCTGCCCAAAGGCGACATCGGCCGCATTGGCATTGCCATCTCCCCCATGGATTCCCGGGTGCTGTATGCCATCATAGCCGGTGATGAAACAGGTAAGGGATTTTACCGCTCCGAAAACAGGGGCGAAAGGTGGCAAAAAATGAACGACTACATGGTGGTGGACGCCCAGTACTATATGGAATTGTTTCCCGATCCCCACCAGTTTGACAAAGTATATGTGGTGGATGTGCGCATACACGTCACGGAGGATGGCGGCAAGACCTTTGAACTGCTGCCCGAAAACCGCAAGCATGTGGACAGCCACGAAATTGAGTTTGACCCCCGGGACCCCAACTACTTGCTGGTAGGCTGCGATGGGGGTATATACGAAAGCTGGGACAAAGGCACCACCTGGCGCCTGACCGACAACCTGCCCATTACCCAGTTTTACCGCGTGGGTATCGACAATGCTGAGCCTTTCTACAACGTGTATGGTGGTACCCAGGACAACAGCACCCTGGGTGGGCCCTCCCGCACCACCTACCGCAGGGGCATTCGCAATGCCGACTGGACCTACCTCTTGGGTGGGGATGGCTTTCAGGTACGGGTGGACCCACAGGACCCCAACATCGTGTACTGCATGTACCAGTATGCGGGTATTGTGCGTTACGACAAGCGCACGGGCGAAAAAATAGACATACAGCCGCAGCCTGCTAAAGACGAGCCACCACTCAGGTGGCATTGGGATGCGCCCCTCATCATCAGTCCACATAAAGCGGAACGCCTGTACTTTGCCGCCAACAAGCTCTTTCGCAGCGACGACCGGGGCAACTCCTGGCAGGCCATAAGTGGGGATCTCAGCCGACAGCTCGACCGCAATCGCATGCCCGTTATGGGCAGGGTGTGGGGCATAGATGCCATTTTTAAAAATGTATGGACCTCTCCGCTCAGCACCATCGTATCCCTGGACGAGTCGCCCCTGCAGGAGGGGCTGCTGTACGTGGGCACCGACGACGGCCTCATACAGGTGAGTGAAGACGGCGGCCAGCACTGGCGGAAAGAGGAGCGCTTCCCGGGCGTGCCTGCAGGCACCTATGTGGCCGACCTGCACGCCTCCCGCCACGACCCCAATGTGGTATTTGCGGTATTTAACAATCACAAAAACGGCGACTACCAGCCCTATCTGCTCAAAAGCAGTGACAGGGGGCGTAGCTGGACCTCCATCAGCGGCAAGCTGGCAGCTCCCGAATTTGGCTGGACGCTGGTGCAGGACCCCCAAAAAGCGGACTTGCTGTTTGTGGGCACGGAGTATGGCATACATTTCAGCCTGGATGGGGGGCAAAACTGGAACAAATTTCAGCAGGGGCTGCCCACCATTGCCATACGCGACCTGGAAATACAGGCCCGCGAGTCCGATCTGGTGGCTGCCTCATTTGGCCGGGGGTTTTATATTTTGGACAATTACGACCCCCTGCGGCATATTAGCAGCCAGGCCCTGGCGCAGCCGGCGCTGCTCTTTCCTGTAAAGGCCCCCTGGCTGTACCAGGAAACCAACCCCGACGGGGGGGCAGTAGGGCATGCATTTTTCACCAGTCCCAACCCTACTTACGGGGCTGTGTTTACCTGCTGGCTCAAAGAGGGCCGCCAGACACGCAAGCAAGAGCGGCAGGCAGCCGAAAAGAAACAGGTAGCAGCCGGCGAGCCGGTATATTATCCCAGCTGGGACGAGTACCTGGCTGAGCATCGGGAGGCGCCGCCAAAATTGGTGTTCACCATTTCGGACTCCTCCGGCCGGGTGGTGCGCCGCCTTCAGGCGGCGGCCAGCAAGGGCTCTCAGCGCGTGGCCTGGGACCTGCGTTACCCCGAAGTGCACCACAATGGAGGGGTAAACCCGGGTCCCTATGCCCTGCCGGGAACCTACACGCTGCGCCTGGACCTGGTGGAGGATGGCGTATGGGAGCCACTTGGGCAGGAGCAGCAGTTTAGGGTGAAAGCCCTGCATGCTTCCCGGGACCAGGCCCGACAGCAGGCTCTCAGCTTTTACCACCAGCTCATGCACCTGCGCGCAGGCATAGCCCGGGTAAACGAGCTGCTGCAAACGGCTACCAAAGAGATGCAGGCCATCAAGGCTGCCACGCTGGCAGTGGCAGGGCAGGGAAGCGACTTCTACGAAGAGGCCCACCGCATTGAGCAGCAACTGCTCGACCTGGAAATCATGCTCAACGGCAACCGCCTCATTACCCAAAAAATGGAGCTCATCCCGCCCAGCATCAGCAGCAGGGCCAACCGCATTGCCACCAACTGGTGGAACACCACCGCCGGCCCCACTGCTACGCAGGCAGAAAGCTATGCAGTAGCTGCTGCCGAATTTGAGGCATTACTGAAGCAGTTCAACGAGCTCATAGCGGCCCGGATTGAGCCCCTGCAAGCACAGCTGGAGCAGCAAAAGCTCTACGTTGGAGATACCCCCATTAAAAAAATGAGCTGGTAGTGAACCCCCGCCTTCCACAGGTGTATGCAGGAAAGAAGGCTGGTGAAGACCAGGACCAACTCCACAACGCTGATTTGGGCCAGAAACAGCAGCACGAACAGCTTCATTCGCGCTTAAGCCCAAAAAAAGGCTGCTTGAGCGCCAATCTACACCATTATGCCCCGCTGCTTCGTTAATTGGCCGTGAGCCCTTATCTTTGTTTGTGAATGAATGGACCGGGAAATACATACCAACACTTTGCTTATTTTCGCAGGAGGTCGCGTAATACCTATCTCACCACCTTGCTGAGCATGTCGCTGGTGCTCTTCTTCCTCGGGCTGTTTGCCTGCATCACCGTTTTTAGTCATGCGTTTATTTCTTACGCGCGTGAATCCATTGTGATGAAGGTATTTTTGCACGATGGCATCGACAGCATGCGGCAGCAGATGTTTATCGAAGAGCTGGCTTCCCAGCCCTATGTGCGTTCTTTTAAGTATGTTTCCAAAGAAGAAGTAGCCAAGTTGATGAAGGCCCGCACGGGAGAAGATGTGCTGGCCCTTACCGATGGAGTAAACCCTTTTCTGGCTTCGCTGGACATACAGCTTAAGCACGCTTATTTGCGGCTCGACAGCCTGAAGCCCATAAAAGCGCAGCTGGAAAGTGAGTTGCTGGTAGCAGAGGTGGATTACCCTGCCGAAATGATAGAGGTGGTGAGCCAGCGGGTGAATATGCTGGGCTTTTTGATGCTGGGCATAGGTATTTTGCTCATCAGCGTGGCTTTTTACCTCATTTTTGGTACCATTCGTCTGTCTATTTTTGCTCAGCGCCTGAACATTCGCAGCATGCAGCTCATCGGGGCCACCAATGCCTTTATCCGGCGGCCGTTTTTGATGCATGGTCTCGTACAGGGTACCCTGGCCAGCCTCATTGCCAGTGGATTGCTGGGCACTACCCTCTGGCTTGTGCAGGCCAGGTTGGCCGAAGTAGGGCTGGAGCAGCAGTTTACCTCCGAGATAAGCATGATTGCAATATTAGGAGGAATTGTGTTATTTGGAAGCCTGCTGGGTTTTACGGGAAGTTATTTCGCAGTAAACCGTTATCTGAACAAAAACCTGGATGAATTGATGTAATTATGAGTAAACGATCCAATAAATCGAAAAAAACTTCCAGAGGCGCCGACCAGGGCTCCGGGCGGAAGGTGAATACCCCCCAGAAAAAGCGTACGATCAGAACGGTTAAGACTTCGGCTGAATCGGAAGCAGTAAGCAGGGAGGAAAAAACCGTTGCCCCTCCCCAAGGAGGAAGCAGGCAGGAAGAACTGCCCTTTGGCAAAATGAACTACATCCTGCTGCTGGTGGGCGTGGGCATCATTGCCATTGGGTTTTTCCTCATGTCACTGGATGATTTTGTGGACGCCACCCAATTTTCGATCTCCCTCTACATCGCACCCATTGTGGTGGTGGTGGGATTTTTGGAAATCATTTACGCCATTATGCACCAGCCCGCCCGCAAAGAGCCGGTTGAAGAGGCAGGAGCCTAGAAGGGTTCAGAAAATGAATATTCATCTTCATCTTCACTGGTTTTCTGAATGATACGCTGTGGCAGCGTGGTTACGCATGGCTATTGTATCCGCTGAGCATGGTGTATTGACCGTTAACCCATCAACAACATCATAATTTCCTAGTCCGTTTCGTTTTTAGGCTTTCGCCCTTCCTCTTTAGTTGTTCCACCTTGCCGTCAGCGTTCTTTTTCAAGCCCGCATTTCCGGGCTGATTGGATTGGTTTTTGTAAAGCCATTCCCGAACTATTAAACCTCTTAACAATCGGCTGCCTGAAGAAGGACACATGAATATACTAGAATCTATCATCCTGGGTATCGTCCAGGGACTTACCGAATTCTTGCCTGTTAGCAGTAGTGGACATATTGAGTTGGGAAAAGCCTTAATGGGGGCCCAGGATGTGGGCATAGACTTTACCATTCTGGTGCACGTGGCTACTGCCCTGAGCTCTGTGATCGTTTTCCGCAAGGATATTGTACAAATTTTTGCAGGCTTGCTGGAATTTCGAAACAACCAGGCCCTGCAATACACCCTCAAGTTGTTGGTTTCGGCCATTCCGGTGGCTATTGTGGGCTTGTTGTTCAAGGATCAGGTAGAAACCCTCTTTGGTGGCAACATCATCCTGGTGGGCAGCATGCTGCTGGTTACGGCCCTGCTGCTGTTTCTTACCACCCGGGTGCAGTCCGAGGGCAAATCCATCAACTACGTACATGCCATCATCATCGGGCTGGCGCAAATGTGTGCCATTTTGCCGGGCATTTCGCGCTCCGGTGCCACCATTGCCACGGCCCTGCTGATGAACATTGATAAAGAAAAAGCGGCCAAGTTTTCCTTCCTCATGGTACTTATCCCCATTTTTGGCGAGGCCCTGCTGGACGCCAAAAATGTGCTGGAAGACCCCGGCCTGTGGTCGCTCAGTGCCGACATCACCATTGCTGGCTTTCTGGCTTCCTTTTTCTCAGGTCTCTTTGCCTGTACCATTATGCTGCGCATTGTGAAGCAAGGCAAGCTGTACTACTTCAGCATTTATTGCGCGATTGTTGGGCTGCTGGCCATTGCCCTGGGACTGTTTTAGGGCAGGATGCAGGTGACAGGATGCAGGTCACAGGATGCAGGTGGCAGGTGGCAGGTCACAGGATATCCTGCATCTTGCATCCTGATAATTTAGCCACGAAGAACACAGAGAGCACGAAGGAGAACACGGAGCCAATTGGAGCAAAGTTTGGGCTTGATGGGTGAGTGGCGAAAATGTGAAGTAATCCTTTCCTGAAGCAGAAAACTTGATTAGCGCTGATTTGTACGGATCTTTTGGGGGAGGATGGTCTGCAAGCATCTGCTTAATTCGCCTCATCTACCTGCTCTTCTATCAAATGAACTGTACATTCTTCGTGCCCTAAGTGCCCTATGTGGCTAATCACCAAGGCTCCCTGTATCCTGCATCCTGAATCTTGCATCCTCAGGCTACGCACATCAGTTTGAGGAAGCTTACGCGGGTGTGTGGGCGCACTACGATGGGGTGTTCGGGATCGTCCAGGCGGAGCTCATCCACCAGTATGCAAAAGTTTTTGTTATAGAAGGCGTCCATGGTGCGGTAGAAGTGTTGCTCGGGATCGATCTTGTGGCGGTGCAGCAGGCGGTAGCCGTTGAGCACTGGCTCGGCACCTGCCGGGGCAATGAGGCCGTGGTAGCAGAGGGGGCGCTGAACGTTGTACTGGGCTACTTCCTGAAATACCCGCTCGCGTATGAGTTCCCTCACGGTGAGGCGCTCTTTTCTGAGCTTGATTTTCAGGCGGTTGAGGATGCTGCCGGTACTGGTTTCATCCTGTATGACCAGGCTTCTGGTGTAGAGGTGTTTGAGTATGGTGCTCAGCATGACAGACGATAAATTTGCGTTTGTGTTTTGGGTAAACAGATGCTTAAAAGCTACTCTAACAACGCCAACCCCTCCGACATAGGTGTGATTCAATATGGGTATATTGGGGCCTAATCTTACATGAATTAAGCAAAGATTTTCAAATATAATAAAATGTTTGACTTTTGCCAAGTTTGGAAAAATTTTTTAAATCTTACTCATTAAAAATAAAGCATTGCCCTATAT
>RFHT01000044.1 GCA_003696835.1 Bacteroidota bacterium | reverse complement strand
TCTAACCAACTGAGCTAATGGGGAATATGTTAAGAACGACCCAGAAACCTACTGATTAATCCCGGCAAGCCGGGACTCTAACCAACTGAGCTAATGGAGAATATGTTAAGAACGACCCAAAAACCTACTGATTAATCCCGGCGAGCCGGGACTCTAACCAACTGAGCTAATGGGGAATATGTTAAGAACGATAGCGCCTTTGAAAAACGCTTGGCAAAGTAAACAGCTAGAATAAAAAAAAGCAACTCCTTTGTGATATTTTTCGCGAAAAAATTGCGTAGCGCTACCAACGGGGTGCGAATTCCAGCTGGGTGTATTTGAAGGCCTCTTTGGGAGGCTTGTAGGAGACTTCCACGTCTTTGAGGATTTCCAGTTGTGCCTTGATATGGGTGAAAATATCCCTGTGTGTTTGAAAGGGGATGTCGAGGCCCATTTCGGTGGCAATGCGGGCGATGAGCATCCAGGAAGGCAGCACATCGAAGATGTGGTCGAGGTGGCGCCATTTGTCCACGGCTACGGCTCCTTTGTCGAGGCGGCTTTTGGGCAGGCGCATCCACATTTCGGGGGTCATTTGGCGGATCTGTTTGGCCAGCTTCGTAACTTGTGGGATGCCCTTGTAATTGATGTAGGTGCCTTCGCCCTCTATGGCTGTAGCTGCGGGGAGCAGGAAGTCGATGTATTCAAAAATGGGCTGCTCCTGGGTGGCATGGGCAATGACAGTGGCCTGGCTGATTTCAGCGTCCAGGTCGCGGAAAACCCGGTCGTTTTCGAGGGAATAGAGGAAGTCAATTTGCTTGTTCTTGAATTTGGCTTCCAGCTCGGCAAGTTCGAGCTTTTCAAAGCCCAGCAGCTCACAGGCAGCGGCGTTGGGGGTGCGGTCGTCCTGTACCAGCCAGCCATCGCCGTGACCCGGGATGACGTGGGGCACATAGTAGATGGTATCCACGCCCATTTGAGAGGCCAGCATTTTCAGGGCATAATTGCTTTCGAGCGAGGCGTAGGCCGAGCCCAGAAAGGTAATTTTCCCATCATAGTCCTTGAGGCGCTTTGCCACCTGCTGTATGCCATCTTCAAAGGCAATGGGTACACCACCTATGATCCTGATACCGGAAACGCGGTTTTCGTTGTATCGGGCCACATTGAGGCGGTGGGCATCCGGTATCCAGTAGTCGTTTACTTCGAGGTTTTTGCGGGGCGTAATGCGCAGCACTTCGTTGTCTCTGATCCACACGTATATGTTGGTGCCCGTGCTGTCGTTCATATCAATGGAGGGGGAGTAATTCATTTCCCACACCCGGGCCTTGAAGCGGGTTTCTTTGGCGGTAAGGGCCCCAACGGGACAGAGGTCGATGGTGTTCATGGAGTAAGGATCATCAAACACCTGGCCGGGCGCAGTGGCGGGGCAGTTTTTGTCGCCCCTTCCTACAATGGTGAGTTGGTTGGAGCCGGAAATTTCCTCTGTAAAGCGGGTGCAGCGGGTGCAGTTGATGCACCTTTCCTCGTCCAGCACCACGTGTGGGCCCAGTTCTACGTGCTTTCTTTTGTGGCGTTTGTGCTGCTCAAAGCGCGAGCCTTCGGGGCCATATTTGTAGGTCCATATTTGCAGGGGGCACTCGCCGGCCTGGTCGCATATCGGGCAGTCCAGGGGGTGGTTGATGAGCATGTATTCGAGCACGCCCTGCTGGTCTTTGCGAATGCTTTCGGAAGTGCGGTGAGTTTTGACAAACATGCGGTCGGCCAGGGGGGTATTACAGGCCGTGGCGGGTTTTCTGCCCCAGTTGATGATGGGCTTTCCCGCTTCGTCGTACTGATACTCACCGGTGGCCCGGTCCCGGGCCTGATATCCCACTTCTACCAGGCACATGCGGCAGTTAGTGGGGATACTCATGGCGGGGTGGTAACAAAAATAAGGGATCTCAATTCCGTGATCCATGGCAAATTGCAGCAGCCTGTGTTGTCCTTCGAATTCTATTGCTTTTCCGTCTATAGTTACCGTTGGCATGGGTGTTGAGTTTAATGCTTATATTGGCCGCGAAATATAGACAAATTTTCAGGAATTCCGAAAATGCATCTGCACATCATTGCCTTCGATATTCCGTATCCGCCTACTTATGGAGGGGTAATAGATGTTTACTATAAAATAAGGGCCTTGAGCGAGGCAGGGGTGAAGGTATATCTGCACTGCTTTGAATATGGCAGGGAGCATGCGCCCGAGCTGGAAAGTCTGTGCCAGGAGGTGCATTATTATCCCCGCAAAACCCTCATGGCCTCTCTGCCGCTCAAGCTGCCCCACATCGTGAAGTCGCGCAGGTCGCAGGAGTTGCTGGACCGGCTGCAGGCCGACAGCCATCCGATTTTGTTTGAGGGTCTGCACTGCTGCTATTACCTGGACAGCACCTACCTGGCGTTTCGCCAAAAGCTGGTGCGCATGCACAATGTGGAATGGGAGTATTACGCCCGCCTGGCAGAGCGGGAGCCGGGCTTTGCCCAGCGCCAGTACCTGCTGCTGGAGTCGCAGCGGCTCAAACAATTCGAGCACAAACTCTCACATGCCGACCACATTCTGGCCATTTCACCCAGAGATACCCAATACTTCAGCCAGCATTTCCCTTCGGTACACTACCTGCCCGCCTTCCACCCCAACACACGGGTAAGCTCCCTGCCCGGCAGGGGCAGCTACTGCCTTTACCACGCCAAGCTGAGTGTGGCCGAAAACCACGAGGCGGCTGTGTTTCTCATCAGGGAGGTATTTGCTCTCCTCCACATCCCCCTCATCATTGCGGGCAGCGAGCCATTGCCCGAGCTCATTGAGCTCATCAGTGAATACGACCACATTAAGCTGCGCCACAACCCCGGCCAGGAGGAAATGCAGGAGCTCATACGCCAAGCCCATATCAACGTGCTGCCCACCTTTCAGCAAACGGGCATCAAGCTCAAACTACTCATGGCCCTGTTCAATGGCAGGTTTTGCCTGGTCAATGAGGAGATGGTGGCCCAAACCGGGCTGGAGACCTACTGTGTAACAGCTTTTGATGCGGGCGAATTTCGCAGCCTGGTGCTGCAGTTGTTCAAATTCGATTTTCCACAAAGTGAAATTGTCAAACGCCAGCAACTGCTGGATACCACTTTTTCCAATCAACTCAATGCCCAAAAAATTATCGCCCTGCTGGAGAAATGAGGTTTTCAGGGCTGAAAAGGCCACCTCGACCAACCCTGAACGGAGGATGGGACACTTTAATGGGTGAAGGTTTATTTTTTCGCCCCTAAGGCTGTACTTTTGTGGCATAAAAGCATTTGCATGAAAATAGTTGCCAGCACGCTGTGTTTGATGGTGGGGATGTGTATTACCACCGCGCTTATGGCCCAGTTTCCCTCCCGGCCATCGGGAGGCGGGGCAGGCGGCCAAACACTTCCCGGTGGCATACAGGGCGGAAACCGCTCCTACGACCCGCTTGCGGGTTCTTTTCCGGGCATGGAGGTGGATACCACGGGGGTGGATTCTTCCCTCATTTCCAACATCAAACCCGACACCAAAAGCTGGGACAGAGAAGCGCTTTTTTTGCACCGCCCGGTATATAAGCGGCCTGTGGGGGTGGACATTGCGCGCCATCACCTGTGGGATGAGGTGGAATGGGCGGGTGGCTTTGTGCGTTCGCTGGGGCAGGTAGGCAAGCCCTACGACTTGTACCTGCTGGGCGTTAACGAGCGCTACCTGGACTTGCCGCTCTGGCAAAACCCCATTTTTGGCCGTTACAACCGCTATGTAATCGATGCCGAACACCAAACTCAGTATTACGATACCCACACCCCCTATGTAAACATCAACTTTATGCAGGGCGACCGCCGGCTGCTGATGACAGATGTGGTGGCTTCTATCAATATTCGCCCTCACATCAATGTCTCTACTTACTATGAACGGCGGCGCGTAGAAGGGGCTTATGCCGGCATGTCGGGCGAGCACACTCTTATGCAGCTTACGGGCAATTACCACAGCCGCAATGAGCGGTATTTTGCTTTTGGGGGGTGGGTATTCAATGAACTTTCCGACGGCATTAATGGGGGGATTTTGCGCAATAAGGCTTTTCTGGACTTTTACCCTGTGGTGGAAGGTATTTTGCACGAAAACAACAGCGTGCTCAATTCGGAGTTTAATTCCAATAAAAACCTCAATACCAACCTGCGCTCAGATGCTACGCGCAAAATCCTGAACAGGAGCATGTACCTCGACCACTACTTCCACCTCATAGGCGATCACGACAGCGTGGTACGGCCCCACAAGCTCACCATACGCAACAGTTTGCTCTACGGCTACAACAGCTACCGCTTTATTGACGGGGCGCCCAACAACCGCATTGATACCAGCCTGCTGGGCAACCACCTCATACCGGTGTACCCTACCCTGGACCCCGATTCCCTGGTGCTGAACGAAGCCCTGATCAGCCGGCAGCTGAAGGTGCTGGGCGGCGGCAGCTATACCTACGACGGCCTGTTTCGATTCAATGTACATGGCGACCTCAACTACCAGCGCATCAGTTTTCGGCAGGATTCCACCATTGGCACCACCCAACACGACATTACGGAGCAAAACATCTATGGCGAGCTGGATATAAAACGCCTGAAGGCCGAAGCCAGCCTGCGGCAGCGCACCTCCAACCTCTATGCACCGGCCCGCCAGCTAAGCCTGAGCGGCAGTCTGATGCCTTTCCCTGCTGCAAATGCCTACCGCTTCAAGGACAGTGTAGCTACTGACAGCAGCATGAGCCAGCGGCCCAAAAAGGAAAAGCCTGTAAAAAAGCCCAAGGGCGGGCAGGAGGAGGAAACGCCCACCTTTGTGCCCCTGAGCCTGAGTGTGCAATACGACTTTCGCGACATACAGCCCAGCTTGTTTCAGTCGCATTTTCAGCCCAGGTCGGGCAGCACCTATACGCCTGTGCCGGGACTGAAAAACCAGCAGCTCACCCAGCTGGTGGCCGGCATACGCTATGAGCTGCCCGCCCCTGTAAGCAGGGGCGATACCATGCTGCCCAATTACTTTTATGCCAAGGTGCACCTCTACCGGCACAACCAGATGATTTATTACGACCAGGATTTTCAGCTGCTTCAGGCAGCCGACGGGGAGGCCCTTACCCGCATAGGGGCAGAGGTGGGTTTTCGCATGCGTTTTTTGCGGCATTTTTATTGGGAAACCCGCTTCAACTGGCAGCATGGTAGTGCAAGCCAGGGCGCCAATCCCGCCTTTGCTTTTTATGCGGATAACCTGCCCTCTCTCTATGGCAAATCTTCGCTATACTTTGATGTGCGCAACATCAAAATTGCACGTAAACTGCGCATAGGGGTGGATGTGTATTACAACAATAGCTTCAACGGCATGAGCATCGACCCCCTGAGCGGAGAGTTCTTTCCCGTCAACTATCAGGTGCCCGGTTACCTGCGTGCCGATGTGTATTTTGCTGCCAAGCTGCTCAGTGCTCACCTCTTTATCAAGTATTCGCACGTCAATGAAGGCCTGTTTGTGGCCAGTTACTACACCACACCTTTTTATCCCATGCTGGAGCGTACCCTGAGTATGGGCATCAGCTGGCCGTTTTTTGATTAGGTGATCAAAATTTAATGTTTTTGTGATAATTGTCCGGCCCACTGCTGCTATCTTTAGGGCATGAATCTTCCGCATTTATATTTGGGTATTACGTGCCTGCTGCTGCTTGGCGGCTGTATAGGCGACGACCTCATATTTGACACTGTGCCCGAGCGGGTAGCCATACTCAACCCCATCGATACGCTCGCCCAGGGAAGCAGCTACCAGTTTGTAGCGGCATACTACGACCGCATCGGGCGGGAAGCCCCCCGGGAAATCGGCTGGAAAAGTGCCGACCCCGCCCTCATTGACATACAGCAGGACGGACTGGCAAGGGGCGTGCAGGCAGGCAGTACCTACGTTGTGGCATTTGCTATGGGAGAAGCCGTACAGACTGTGGGCGATACCCTGTTGGTGGTGGTGGGAGACACCACCACTGCCAGCCTGAGCTCGCGTTCGGGCGAGTTGCGAACCACCAGTTCTTATACCCTCAAAGGCAGCTTCACCCTCAAAGATACGGCCAACAGCCTGCTGCTGCAGCTGCACGAGGACTACCAGGCTTCCAGCAACCTGCCGGGCCTTTACCTCTACCTCACCAATAACCCCAACTCTGTGAATGACGCCCTGGAAGTAGGGGCCGTGAAGGTATTTGCCGGCGCGCATTCCTACAGCCTGCCCACAGAGGTGGAGCTTCATACTTACAATTATTTACTGTATTATTGTAAACCTTTTCGCGTGAAGGTGGGAGATGGGAAATTGGAGTGACAGGATACAGGTGACAGGGATTGCCAAGGATATCTTGCATCTTGAATTACCTTAAAGGCATCTTCGCTGCGCTACGACCTGCATCCTGCATCTTGAACCCTGAATCATATTCTCCAAACACCTCTACTATGATCTTTCTCATTGGCACCTGTGATACCAAGGCAGATGAACTGAATTATCTCAGGCAGCTGCTGGTGGACTCGGGGCATAGTGTGCAAGTGCTGGATGTGAGCACGCAGGTGCACGGGCAGTCTGCCGATGTACCTCAAAGTGAAATTCTACGCCACCATCCCCAGGGGGAGGAGGTACTGAGCCTGGACGACCGGGGCGCTGCCATCGGGGCGATGGCCGAGGCCCTGAAGGCGTACCTGCAGACCCGGTTGGGCGAAATTTCAGGCATTATCGGCATTGGAGGTTCGGGGGGTACCTCGCTCATCACACAAGCCTTGCGTGCCCTGCCAGTGGGCCTGCCCAAAATCATGGTTAGTACGGTGGCTTCGGGCAATACGCGCCACTTCGTGGAGGCTTCGGATATCATGATGATGTACAGCGTCACCGACCTGGCCGGGCTGAACTCCATTTCCCGCCGCATACTGGCCAATGCAGCCTTTGCCATGTCGGGTATGGTGCAGGGCCAACTCCCCTCCCAAGCTGGTGAAAAACCCGCCCTGGGCATGAGCATGTTTGGCGTTACTACCCCCTGTGTGCAATACATCCGCAGGCATTTTGAGTCGCGTTATGACTGCATCGTTTTCCACGCTACCGGCCTGGGCGGGCAATCCATGGAGAAGCTCATTGCCTCCCGCATCATGCCCTATGTGATAGATGTCACCCTCACGGAGGTGTGCGACCTGCTCATGGGCGGCATCCTCAGTGCAGGAGAAGGCCGGCTGGATGCCATCATTGAAACGGGCATTCCTTACGTGGGCTCCGTAGGGGCCCTGGATATGGTCAACTTTGGCCCTATGGATACTGTGCCCCC
>RFHT01000382.1 GCA_003696835.1 Bacteroidota bacterium | reverse complement strand
GTGGCAAAGCAATGCTCCCTAGCCCCGCGGCTTTAGCCCGGGGCTGGTGGGGAAATTCCTGATGGAATGCTGAAGCCCGGCACTAAAGTGGCCGGGCTAAAGAGCCGGGCTGTGGCAAAGCAATGCTCCTTAGCCCCGCGGCTTTAGCCCGGGGCATTGAGTAAATTCCTTGTTATTTTGCTGAAGCCCGGCATTACGGGATTGGGTACCATTCCGTTACCTGCAGGGGCGCCCGTCTGCCCTGTGCTTCGGGGGCATAGTAGGTGGCGAGGTAATCGAGAATCTTGTCTTCCTGTTCGCCCAGGTCCCAGAGCTTCTGGGTTTGCTGCATCCACCGGATCATTTCCAGCCAGCCCTCGCGGGTGGCGCGGTTTTGCAGCACCAGCTTGCTGGAGTGGCAGGCCGTACACTGGCTTTTCACCAGCAGGTAGTCGCCCTGGGCCACAAAGCCCGTGGCCGCATCCAGGCCGTCCACCACCTCATTGGATTGGGCAGGCGAAGGCGGGGAGCTTTCTGCCACCTGTGCAGCCGCCGTGGGGGGCAGCTCCCAGCTTTCGGGATGCGAAAGCAGGTACAGCAGGCCTGCGGCCACCACAGCCAGCAGCCCGCTCAACCCCAGCAGCAGGGTGAGCAGATTGAGCAGGCGGGTATTCAGTGCAGAGTCTTTGGCCTTCATGATGTTTACACTACTTTGATGGCTATGCGATGACAGGCATTGTTGAGGTATCCCCGTGGGTTCCAGCCTGGCAGCACCATGGGCTGCATCTTGCCCCGGCTGTCGGTAGCGCGTGCCCACAGTTCGTAATATCCCCGGTCGGGGAAATCGATGCTGGCCGACCACAGCTGCCAGGCCAGGCGGTTCTTGGGTGGCAGCAGGCGAGCCGGCTGCCAGCTGGCTCCAAAGTCTATGGAAAGGTGCATTTCAGCCACCTCCAGGTCGCCTGCCCAGGCTTTGCCGGCCACCTCCAGGCTGCGGCCGTAGGGCAAAATGCCCCCCGTTTTGGGCGAGGTGATGAGCGACTTCACCGGCATGGATTCGATGATGCACATGTCCTCGTCGGCTACTTTGGTGCCCGGCGCCACCGGCTTGCAGGGTACCCGGTAGGACTGGCCCGTCATTTTGGGGCCGTCGTGTACCTTGTTGCGTATGCTGATGCGGCTAAGCCACTTGCCGGAGGTGGAGCCCGGCCAGCCGCCAAAGACCAGCCGCAGCGGGTGGCCGTTCATCAGGGGAATATCCGCCCCGTTCATGGCCCAGGCGATGAGGGCCTCATCTTCCAGGGCTTTTTCGATGGGTACCCCCCGCGAAATGACCACTTTGCTGGTATCGCCGCTCAGGTGGGTGTCCTTGCCATAATATCCAATATACACCGCATCGGGTTTGATGCCTACATCCTCCAGCACGTCTTTGAGGCGTACCCCCGTCCAGGAAGGGCAGCCCACCGCTCCCAGCGTCCACTGGTTGCCTTTGGCCGGAGGGTTGAACTCGGCCCGGCCGTTGCCGCCACACTCCAGCGTCAGCTGGTAGGTGTAGGCGCGAAAACGGCTTTTGAGCTCGCTCAGGGAGTAGGTCTTCGTGCGCTGAGCCGATTCCCCGTCTATGGTAAGCGTCCACTTGGCAGCGTCGATATCCTCAGGCGGAATGCCATTGTTGCGAATAAACAACACCCCGGCAGGCGTAACGGCAGGGTGCAGCAGGTGGGGAGGAGTTTCCACATTCCAGGGCCGGTCGTTGAGGATGGTCAGGTCCTTGTGTTTGCCTTTAATGGGAAAGGGATCATCTGTCAACAATGCCGCCGGAATGAGGCCGGCGGGCATATTGCGCCCAAATACAAGCTGACCGCCCAGCACGGTCCCCATGGCAGCCAGGCCAGCTTTTTTCAAAAAGCCGCGCCGGCTATGCCCCGTTTTTCGGCCCCATACCAGCCAGTCGGCCCTCTCCGGGTCTGCCTGGTACAGCTCAAATAGCCCTCTTTCTTTTTTAGACATATACAAATATTATGATTTTATAATTTGAATCAAAATTTTGATTTCTTTGCACCAATGTAGTTTATTTAGGTGAATTTTACCATATTCCTACACCAAGCATATCAACCCATGTCATTTACCCTCACAAAAGCAAGCAAGATCGGCTGGATAGGCACTGGCGTAATGGGCATCTCCATGGCAGCCCATTTGATGAATCATGGCTACAGCCTTACGGTGTATAACCGTACCCCTTCCAAAGCCCAGCCGTTGCTGGATGGCGGCGCCCGCTGGGCCGATTCGCCCAAAGCGGTGGCGGAGGTTTCCGACGTCATTTTCACCATTGTGGGTTTTCCTGCTGATGTGGAAGAGGTATATTTTGGGGAAAATGGCATTTTGGCCGGTGCCCGGCCGGGCAGTGTGCTGGTGGACATGACCACCACCAAACCCAGCCTGGCTCAGCGCATATACAGCGAAGCCCTGCCCAAGGGAGTAAAATCCATAGACGCACCCGTTTCGGGAGGAGACGTAGGGGCCAAAAACGGCACCCTTTCCATCATGGTGGGTGGCGACAAAGAAGATGTGGACGCCATCATGCCCCTGCTGCAGCTCATGGGCAAAAACATCATTTACGAAGGCAAGGCCGGCTCGGGCCAGCACACCAAAATGTGCAACCAGATCACCATTGCCGGCACCATGGTGGGCGTGTGCGAGTGCCTGCTATACGCCTACAAAGCAGGCCTGGACCTGAACGTCATGCTGCAGGCCATCAGCGGCGGCGCCGCCGGCTGCTGGACACTCAGCAACCTGGCACCCCGCATTGTGAAGCGCAACTTCGAACCGGGCTTTTATGTGGAACACTTCATCAAGGACATGGAAATTGCCCTGGAAGAAGCCCGAAACATGAACCTCAGCATGCCGGGCCTGGCCCTGGTACACCAGCTCTACAAGGCTGTGCAGGCCCAGGGGTACGGCCGCAAAGGCACCCATGCCCTCATGCTCGCCCTGGAGCGTATCTCCAATGTGAATAGCGAAGACTATACTTAAAATGGGATAAATTGGTGTTTTTTTAACATACAAGCAAAAGCCCGCTACGCGGCAGGCAGCGAGCGAGCTGGTGGGCTGGGAGCCATCAGCTCGCTTTGACGTCCCGGCGTAGCCGCCGCCAGCTTGGGGTTACAAACCCTGTTTCTATTTCCACAGCAGTTGCAAACTGCTGCGGGCAGTTCATTTTGGCGTGCTTCGCACGCCATGAACGGCGGCAAACGCCCCCAGGAGACCTTTCGGCGCACAGGGCCAGCGCACGACCAACCCTCAAGGTGACACCGAAGGTGTTTAGGGAAGTGTATGGTACAACAACCGCCAAAAACAGCCTTTGCTGTCATGCTGAGGCGGGGCCGTGCTCAGGGCTTGCAGGGCCGAAGCATCTCCTGCGGATTGGGTACCAAAACGCCCCGCTGCGCGGCAGCCCCTAAGCGAGGTGGTGGATTGGGAGCCATCACCTCCCTTTGACTATAAATTAACCATGGTCGTTTTTTTGTGTCGCTCCTACGGAGCTGGGATCCATGGCGGTTGGTTGTTCTACAAAATTTTAGCCCCTCCGGGGCTATCAGGGAACTGGCTCCTTAGGAGCCTCACCTTTGTAGCCTATTGGCACATAAGCATTTTTCAAGCCCCAGCGGGGCGACCCCCTACCTCCACCCTTTTAAGCCGTTCGGAGTATAAGCTCGCAAGCTCAAATCACTTTTTTCAACTCAATTTTCAAGACCTCCACCTCTGCAAGCTCCCCCAGCGGCCTGAGTTGGATGGGGTAGGACCACTCAAAGGCCGACTGCAGCTGGGAGTTGGCGATGTAATAATAGGTGTCGCCCAGCAGGCAGCCGCGCAGGGCCTGGTCGAAGCTTGGATGATGGGCTTCCAGCACCACCTGCCGGGTGATGCTGCGCCAGTCCGGGCTGAGCTGGTACCACATCAGGCTGTTGATGGGGTAAGCGGTTTGGTGGGCAATGAGTCCCTGCCGGTAAAAGCACAACCCGTCTATGCCCTGCAGGCTTGCCTCAGCTGGAAATGCCAGGGGCCACTGCTGTTGGTTGTGCAGGTCATAGACAAAGATTCCCGACTCGTGGGCCACCAGCAGGTGGGTTCCCTCAGGTGTGATGGCAATGCCACTGAGGTACTGGTAGCTGCCGCCAGCATCGTACACTTCGCTGAGCTTGTCGTCCCCAGCTTTGAGGGTGAAAATTTTTCCTTGCAGGGACTCGGTCACAAACAACTGCCCCCCGGTATTGGCGGTTAGGTCATTGAGGAAAAACTCCTCGTCCCGGGGCAGTTCAATGCGTTGCAGCAGTTCCCCCCCGTCCAGGTCAAAGGCAAAGAGGCCCGTACAGGGCAAGGGATCTTCCTGCTGCATAGGCACCAGCTCGGGCGCAGCAGCAGAAGCCACCCACAGGCGCCTGGAGGGCGCATGTACATACAAACCAATGGCACTGCCCAGGCCTTCGGCAGCAGGGGCCACAAAGTCGGAAAGCCCGCCATTGGCATCGCATTGCACCACTTTTCGCTTGTAAGAACTGCTGATAAAAAAAACATTTTGTTGGGGGTCATAAGCCAGGCCCACGGGGATGAGGTCGCGCTGCTGTAGCTGGAAGGCCGGCTGACTGTGGCCCGTCGGCTGGCCGTAGGCTTCCACGGATTTCAGCAAGCGTGCATATCCGGGCAGAGAAGCCAGCGCCTCAAATGCCTCATCATTTTCCAGCTCGAAAAGTCCCATATACCGCTTGCCTGCCAGCTCGTTCAGCACCTCCAGGCTTTGCTCAGTCTGGCCGTTGAGGCTGAGGGCGCGGGCATACTCGTACTGGTAGTGCATGGCATTTGGCTCGAAATACACGGCCCGTTCGGCATAGTAGAGGTATTCGGCCTGCTTGCCAAGCTCACGTGCCTGCATGGCCTCTTCGTACCAGGCAGCACCCGTGGCGTATGGCAGCGTTTCCTCCGAAGGGGCCAGGCTGTAAACCTGCCATTGCCCGTTTTCCTTTTTCAGCCCTGCCAGCCAGCTGTATAGGGCCGCCTGCCGGTCTTCGTTCTGCCGGCTTACCACCAGCTTGCGCACCAGCATGCTGGCCAGGCTGCCATCTTCCGACAGCTGTATAAGGGGAGGCTGCACATCTTCCCAGCGCTCGTAGGTCAGTTGTTCAAATAAAGCCTGGTACTGGGCCAACATGGCCTGCCGGCTGCCGGGCTGCACCTCTCCAGCCTGCACAATGAATACCTGCGAAGCCAGGGTACTGGCCAGTAGTTCGGCGTTTTGGGTTAAATGGGCGCTTTTTTGGGTTTCATTCAGGGCGAGGAGGGCATCTGTTTCCTTTTCGAGCTGTATCTCTTTAGAGGCAATCATACATTTCTACAGCTTAATGATGTCAAAATGTGTTTGCATCACAGTCCACAAAAAATGTACCGCTACCGGAAGGTCTGCAAAGCAGGGAGGTAAGTTTCAGCAGGCATGCAGGCCCACTGCTGCCCCCCACGCACACATAAAAACCTCTGAATGTTGATAATAAGTATCTATTCAGCATATACCTGCTGCAAAAAAGGGGGAATACTTTACTTCCCCCAATAGTGCCTTCATGGACCATGCATACATGAAACTCTGTTTTTGT
>RFHT01000381.1 GCA_003696835.1 Bacteroidota bacterium | reverse complement strand
GGCATTGTGTGCATACTGGGCACCGGCTCCAACTCCTGCTACCACCGGCAGGCCCAGGTGGTGGAGGTGAAGGGCGGCCTGGGCTACATCGTGGGAGACGAAGGCTCGGGCGCCGACCTGGGCAAGCATTTGCTCAAAGCCATTTTGCAGGACGACATGCCCCCCCATATTGTTCAAAAGTTTGAAGACCATTTTCAAAAAACTGCCCAGCAAATGCTCACCCAGGTGATGCTGGCTTCCAAACCCAATGTGATGCTGGCTTCCTGGGCACCCCTGCTCCACCAATGGGCCGGGGAGGCTGCGGTGGAGCAGCTCATCGTTGATCGTTTTCTGGCTTTTCTCGATACGACCGTGTGCCGATATGAGGCATACAAGCGCCTGACCGTGGATTTTGTGGGCTCTATTGCCCACCATTTTGCCCCACAGCTGAGCCAGGCCTGCCACCAGTGTCAGTTGAGGCTGGGAACCATCGACAAAGACCCGGTACACAAGCTGGTGCAGTACCACCTGTTTGGGTTGAGGGAGTGAAATGGAGTTGTGCCAATTTCATATTTTTAAATTCTATAAATTTTACAAAAGATTAACTATGTGGTATTTTTAGAGAAATTGTTGTTTCCTCATCAAATAAATCTTCTATTTTTACCGCCATAAATAACCCGAAGCAAGGAACACCACACATAATCTTTTACACATTCCTTCGTTAAATGCGGGTGAAAATTTGGTAACAATATGGAATCGAGCCGACAAGACATCAGAAACAGAAAGCAATTTCCTCAGCTTGTACAAAAATGGGAGCAAATAGGCAGCAGGTTTTATTTTTATTGCCCAGAAACAGTGCTGGAAGTATCGGTTTATGCCGAGAACATCGTGCGTTTTCGCTTTTCGCCCGAAGGGCGCTTTGAAGACGATTTTTCCTATGCCGTAAAGACCCATAAGCTGGATACCAGGGGCGATTTTGAGGTAAAACAGGTGGGAGACGAGTTTCACCTGGTAACCGAACAACTGGTATGCAACATCAGCAAAACGCTGAGGATCAACATATTTAACTCGGAAGGTAAGTTGCTTTCCGAAGATGAGCGGGGGTTTCACTGGGAGCCACACCCCAGCAAGGGAGGCAACATCGTGTATTACAGCCGCAAAATCCAGGAGCAGGAATCCTTTTGGGGGCTGGGCGACAAGCCCAGAGAGATGAACCTACGGGGCATGCGGCTGGAAAACTGGGGGGCTGATACCTATGGATTTGAAAAACAAACTGATCCGCTCTATAAGAATATTCCCTTTTTCATGGGGCTGCACGACGGGCAGGCCTACGGCATTTTCTTCGACAATACCTTTCGCACCCGTTTCGACTTTGGGTATGAGCGGGGAGATGTGATGAGTTTTTGGGCAAAAGGGGGCGAAATGACCTACTATTTTATTTACGGCCCGGAGCTCACTACGGTGGCTGAGAGCTATACCTATCTCACGGGCAGGCCCAAGCTGCCCCCGCTGTGGGCCCTGGGCTATCAGCAGTCCAAGTGGAGCTATTACCCTGAGTCGCAGGTAAAGGAAATAGCCAGCGGCCTGCGCGAGCGCAAAATCCCCTGCGATGTCATCCACCTGGACATCGACTACATGGATGGCTTCCGCTGCTTTACCTGGGATCAGGAGCGCTTTCCCGACCCCAAGCGCATGATTTCGGAGCTGGAAGAGGACGGTTTCAAGACGGTGGTTATCATTGATCCGGGCATCAAAAAAGACAAGGAATACTTCGTTTACCAGCAGGCCATAGAGGCTGGCTACTTTTGCCGCCGTGCCGACGGCCCCCTCATGGAAGGGGATGTATGGCCGGGGGCCTGCCATTTTCCCGACTTTACCAACCCAGAGGTGCGCAAATGGTGGGCCGGGCTGTACGAGGAGTTTATGAAAAGTGGCATACGGGGCGTGTGGAACGACATGAACGAGCCGGCTGTATTTGAAATCGGCACCTTCCCCGACGATACCCGCCACGATTTTGACGGCCACCCCTGTAGTCACCGCAAGGCGCACAATATTTACGGCATGCAAATGGCCAGGGCCACCTATCACGGCGTGAAGGATGCGCTTTTCCCGCACCGGCCGGTGGTGATCACCCGCTCGGGTTACTCGGGCCTGCAGCGCTACTCGGCCGTATGGACGGGCGACAACATCGCTACCTGGGAGCACCTCTGGATGGCCAACATCATGTGCCAGCGCCTGAGCATTTCGGGGGTTTCTTTTTGCGGCTCCGACGTGGGCGGCTTCATTGGCCAGCCCAGTGGCGAGCTGTATGTGCGCTGGATACAGTTGGCGCTGTTTCACCCCTTCTTCCGCACCCACTCCTCCGGCGACCACGGCGACCAGGAACCCTGGTCATTTGGAGAGAAGTACCTCGACATTGTGCGCAAAATGATTGAGCTGCGCTACCAGTTGCTGCCCTATATGTACACCGTATTTCGCCAGCACTGCGAATACGGCACGCCTGTGCTCCTGCCACTGGTATTTCTGGACCAAAACGATCCCGAAACTCACTACCGCATGGAGGAGTTTGGTCTGGGGCGCGACCTGCTGATGTGCCCCATTACCACCGAAGGTGCCGAAGGCCGCATCATGTACCTGCCACGGGGGCAGTGGTACCACTACTGGAGCGACAAGCTATGGGAAGGCGGCAAGGAAATTTATGTGGAGGCCCCGCTGGAGGAAGTGCCCCTATTTGTGCGGGCCGGGGCTGTGATTCCCCATTATCCCGTGCAGCAGTACGTGGGCGAAAAGCGCATTGAGGAGCTTACTTTACACGTCTATTTCCTCGACGGTGCCTATACCAGCACCTTGTATGAAGACGCCGGCGACTTCTACGACTATGCGCAGGGCAACTTTACCCTGCGCACCTTTGAGGTGACGGGCAGCAAATCCAGGCTGGACATCGTCCAAACGCGTGAAGGCCGCTTCAACTCGGAGTACAACATCTACCGCATTGTGCTGCACGGCCTGCCCTTTCTGCCTGCCGGCATGCTGCTCGACGGCGAAACGGTGGTTTTTGACCAGGAGCAGGACCCCAGTACCAAGACCTTTGAGTTTGAAGTGCCTAAAAAATTCCAGCAGCTCTCTGTTATGCGGCTGGATGGCTTTGCCGCCCTGGAGGATTAGGGGATGCAGGCTGGAGCGAAGCGGAAGTCCCACAAGGGGATGACGGGATGCAGGCTGAAAGTCCCACAAGGGGATCGGAGCGCAGCGGAGACTCCTTTAAGGAGATGCAGGTCGAAGATGCCATTAAGGTACTGGAGCGCAGTGCTATGGCAATCGCATAAAAAATTAAGAGCGAAAAATAGCTTAACTTGGGCAAAGAAGCCATGTTCCAGTTGCAAGCCCACCTTCCGGGGTATCAGCTCCGTAGGAGCTTCACCTTTGTAGCCTTCGGCACATAAGCATTTTTCAAGCCCCAGCGGGGCGACACCCTACAAAGGTTTGGCTCCGCTGGGGCTACCGGGGTATCAGCTCCGTAGGAGCCTGACCTTTGTAGCCTTC
>RFHT01000380.1 GCA_003696835.1 Bacteroidota bacterium | reverse complement strand
GCGCGACCTCTCCTGGCGCAACAAACCCGTGGCCGAGCGCCTGAGCTATGCCCTGGTCAACGGCATAGTGGACTACATAGAAGAGGATACCGAAGCGGCACGCCAGCAGTACGAGCGCCCCCTGCACGTGATAGAGGGCCCCCTCATGGACGGCATGAATATCGTGGGGGATTTGTTTGGCTCGGGAAAAATGTTTCTGCCCCAGGTGGTAAAAAGCGCACGGGTGATGAAAAAGGCCGTGGCCTACCTCATGCCTTTCATGGAGGCCGAAAAGGAAGGCGGGGCGCCCAGTGCTGCCGGTAAGGTGCTGCTGGCCACCGTCAAGGGCGATGTGCACGATATTGGCAAAAACATCGTGGGCGTGGTGCTGGCCTGCAACAATTACGAGGTGATTGACTTGGGGGTGATGGTGCCCATGGAAAAAATTCTGGAAGCAGCTGTAAAAGAAGGGGTGGACCTGCTGGGCCTCAGTGGCCTGATTACCCCTTCGCTGGACGAGATGGTGTATGTTGCCCAGGAAATGGAGCGACGCAAGATGAAGCTGCCCCTGCTCATAGGCGGGGCCACCACCTCGCGCATACACACGGCAGTAAAAATTGCGCCCCAGTATTCGGGGCCGGTGGTGCATGTGCTGGATGCCTCCAAGAGTGTACCGGTGGTCAACAAGCTCATCAGCGAGTCGCCTGAGACGCGGCAGCAGTATGCCGCCGGGGTGCGCCAGGAGTATGAGCGCATGCGTGTGGGCCATCAGGCCCGCCAGCAGGCAAAGACCTACCGCAGCCTGGCCGATGCCCGCGCCAACAAGCTGGCCATTGACTGGAGCCAGCCCATTGCCCCCAAACCCAAACTGGTGGGCAGGCGAAGCTTCACCGGCTACGACCTGGCCGAAATCAGCCGCTACATCGACTGGACTCCCTTTTTCCAGACCTGGCAGCTGCGCGGCCGCTACCCCCAGATCCTGCAGCATCCCGAAAAAGGCCCGGAGGCACGCAAGCTCTTCGACGATGCCCGGCGCATGCTGGAGCAGATCATCAAAGAGCAATGGCTGGAAGCCCAGGCTGTGATCGGCCTTTTCCCGGCCAACAGCGTGGATGAGGACGACATAGCGGTGTACGCCACCGAAGAGCGGCAGCAGTTGCTGGCCCGTTTTTGCAACCCCCGCCAGCAGGGCATGAAGCAGAGCGCCCCCAACCTCAGCCTGGGCGACTTCATCGCGCCCCGTTCGACTGGCCTGCCCGACTACCTGGGGGCCTTTGCCGTTACGGCGGGCATGGGTATTGAGGCTCATTTGCAGCGCTTTGAAGCTGCCCACGACGACTACAACGCCATCCTGCTCAAGGCCCTGGCCGACCGCCTGGCCGAGGCCTTTGCCGAGCACATGCACCAGCGCGTGCGCAAGGAGTTTTGGGGCTATGCCCCCCATGAGCAACTGGACAATGAATCCCTCATTCGCGAGGCCTACACCGGCATACGGCCCGCTCCCGGCTACCCCGCCAACCCCGACCACAGCGAGAAGATCACCCTCTTCAATCTGCTGGATGTGGAGACCCAAACCGGCATCCGCCTCACCGAAAGCCTGGCCATGTACCCGGCGGCTTCTGTAAGCGGGCTGTACTTCTCCCACCCCGAATCGCGCTACTTTGGTATTGGCCGCATTACCCGCGAGCAGGTAGAAGACTATGCCGCCCGCAAAGGCATGCCCGTAGCTGAAGTCGAGCGTTGGATGGGGGCGAACTTGGCCTATTAAAAGGATTGAAGGCAGTGAGTGGGGCCTATAGTAGTTTGGTAGCCTTTTTTGAGCGTTTTTCGTATATTAGCAACATGACACAGATAGAAAAAAAAGCCTGGGAACTGATTGGCCAATTGACTCCTGTTCAGCAGTATTATCTGGCATTGAAGATTCTGCAAAGTGTAGAACCCAGAAATATAGAAGAGGTTTCGGCTGATGCGATAGAAAATGCCATTCACGGCAAAGCCTGGAAAGGCAGAGATGAGATCGCACAATTGATATTAAGTCGTAAGCAGGAATTGGAGGAGGGGATTGCTGAGCCCATTTCCGTAGAACAATTTACTGCTGATATACGCCGACGCGTAAAGCAACATCGCTCATGAGTTATGTGTTGGTGATCCATCCACAAGTCCGGGACGACGTCCTGGATATTTTTCTCTATTTAGACCAACATAGTCCTGCACAAGCTGATCGCTTTGTAGAAAGTGTACTGGAATCGTATGATCACCTCATTTCTGAACTGAATAAACAAGTTTTTCTTCAAGCTACAAGAAAAGTGAAATCGCGCCCCATAGGAAAGTTTAAGAGGCACCTGATGTATTACACGGTGGATAAAAAAAATAAAAAAGTGATGGTTTTGGCTATTTGTTACGGGGGTAGAAACCCAGAAGAAATTGATGCGATGATCAATGGGCGGTTACAAGGTTAACCTACCATCATACAGATGCCTCCATGGAAATGCCAAATCGCTGGTATCTATTCAGCATATACCTGCTGCAAAAAAGGGGGAATACCCCAATAGTGCCTTCATGGGACCATGCATACATGAAACTTTGTTTTTGTCAACCACCCCCCGGCCCCTCGTTGACTCACGGATCTGCTTATTTTTTTAAGTGTTGACTCACGGCTCT
>RFHT01000379.1 GCA_003696835.1 Bacteroidota bacterium | reverse complement strand
GCCCTGGTGATGGCCGACGACCTCAAAGGCGGCTGGACCAACCGCTACTCCACCGACTACAGCTGCCGCTTCCAAACAAGGGGCATTCTGCGCCGCAATTTTTGTACACCTGTGTTTTGGGTGAGCGAACAGCTGGATGAAAGAACCGTTCGCAGCCGGGTATGGGAGTACCTCTTTCGCTTTCAGTACCAGTATGAACACGGCATGCCCCAAAGCCTGCAAGACCACATTTTTCAGGAAGCAAACATCCAAAAGCAGTTGGAAACCCTGGAGCTGGAGTGGAAACACAGCCTGGGCAGAGACGTGCTGGCCCATGCTGCCGGTCTCTTTGCCCGCCACCGCCACAGCCAGCACTATGCCACCATGTTCAGCTTTCTGTATGGCGATGAAGCCGCCGCGCAGTTTGGCT
Source organism: Bacteroidota bacterium (assembly GCA_003696835.1). Taxonomy (GTDB): domain Bacteria; phylum Bacteroidota; class Bacteroidia; order J057; family J057; genus J057. Next base: position 2,145 of record RFHT01000379.1, on the reverse strand, counting down.
ACCCCCTTCCCGGCCTACCCCCTTTTGCAGGCCTGCTGCTCGCACCAGCATTGGGGGATGTATGAAGTGAGACCTTTCAGGCAATGGCTCTACGCCCTCCTGTGATGAACATCACAGATGATGGCGGCCTGGCAGTTGTATCTTTGCAGCAAGAAAAGGCTACATCCATTATCTCTTCATTTGATTATAGCATGAATATCAAGCAATTTTTTCCGGTTCTCGACTGGCTTCCCCATTATCAGAAGCGCCAGCTGGAAGGCGATCTGGCTGCCGGCCTCACCGTGGGGGTGATGCTCATTCCCCAGGGTATGGCGTACGCCATGATTGCGGGCCTGCCGCCCATTTACGGGCTGTATGCCGCTACGGTTCCGCTTATCATCTATGCCCTGCTGGGCACCTCCCGCCAGCTGGCCGTGGGGCCTGTGGCCATGGTGTCTCTGCTCACGGCGGCCGGGGTGAGCACCCTGGCCGAAACGGGATCTGAGACCTATATTGCCCTGGCCATTACCCTGGCCTTTCTGGTGGGGATGACGCAATTTCTGCTGGGGGCTTTCCGTCTGGGCTTTTTGGTCAATTTTTTGTCGCACCCCGTTATCAGCGGCTTTACTTCGGCGGCGGCCCTCATCATCGGCCTCAGCCAGCTGAAGCACCTGCTGGGCATTGATATTCCCCGCTCTCACCACATACACGAAATCCTGCTGAATGCCATTGAAGGAGCGGGCGACATCAACCCCTATACCCTGGCCATTGGCCTGGGGGGCATTTTACTCATCCTTGGCATCAAAAAATGGAAGCCCTCCATTCCGGCCCCCTTGCTGGCGGTTATCTTTGGCATACTGGCCGTTTGGGGCTTAGGCTTAACTGAGCAGGGGGTGAAGATTGTGGGCAAAGTACCCCAGGGCCTGCCGGCCTTCAGCATGCCGGTGTGGGACCTCTCCACCCTGGAGTCCCTCATTCCCATTGCCCTGACCATTGCGCTGGTGAGCTTTATGGAGAGCATTGCCGTGGCCAAGGCCATACAGGCCAAGCACAAAAACTACAAAGTGGACTCCAACCAGGAGCTCATTGCCCTGGGCCTGGCCAATGTGGGCGGCTCCTTCTTTCAGTCGTATCCGGTAACGGGCGGCTTTTCCCGCACCGCCGTAAACGACCAGGCAGGTGCCCAAACCGGGCTGGCAGCCATCATCTCCGCCGGACTCATTCTGCTCACCCTGCTGTTCCTCACGCCCTTGTTTTATTACCTGCCCAAAGCCATACTGGCCTCGGTGATCATGGTGGCCGTCTTTGGCCTCATTGACTGGAAAGAAGTGCGCTATTTGTGGAAAACCGACCGCACGGATTTCTGGATGCTCCTCATCACCTTTGTGGCTACCCTTAGCCTGGGCATTGAGCAGGGCATAGGCATAGGCGTGCTGCTCTCACTGGCCATGGTGATCTACCGCACCACCCGCCCGCATGTGGCTGAGCTGGGCCAGATTCCCGGCACCCATTTTTACCGCAATGTAGGGCGCTTTGATGAGGTGGTGAAACGCGATGATCTGCTGATACTGCGCTTTGATGCCCAGCTGTATTTCGCCAATATCAGCTACTTCCGCGACAAGCTGGAGGAATTGATGGCCAAAAAAGGAAAAGCCCTGAAGTACGTCATCCTCAATGCCGACAGCATCAACAAAATGGACAGCAGTGCCATTCATGCCCTGGCAGAGGTGTGGGAAGAGCTGAACACCCAAGGCATACAGCTCTACCTCAGCGGGGTAAAGGGGCCGGTACGCGATGCCCTCCACCGGGCAGGTCTCATCCAAAAAATTGGGCAGGATCACTTTTTCCTCAGCGTACAGGAAGCCGTAGATGCCATAGATGCGGGCAAGGAGGCAGACCAGGGAGAAAAGTTTCAGCCTTATACGCTGCAAACCAATCATTAATGTATCTATTCAGCATATACCTGCTGCAAAAAAGGGGGAATACCCCAATAGTGCCTTCATTGAGCATGCATACATGAAACTTTGTGTTTGTCAACCACCCCCCGGCCCCTCCTTATCCCGCCATGCCGCTCGCTCGGGGCCTAAGGAGGGGAGTTGAAGGTTCGCAGGCGGCTGCGCCGCCTGCCCCGGAGAACTCTCCTCCTTTTCAAGGAGGAGTTGGAGG
>RFHT01000378.1 GCA_003696835.1 Bacteroidota bacterium | reverse complement strand
GTGGAGGTACTGGTGGTGATCAATGCCGGTGAGCACGAAGGGGAGGCCGTACACCGGCTAAACCGCCAAAGCCTGGAAGCTGCCCGCAAATGGCAAGCCCAGGCTGCCCGCACCTACCCCTACCATTTTTTGTACCTGCCTGCCCTGCCCAAAAAGCAGGCCGGGGTGGGCCTGGCCCGCAAAATTGGCATGGATGAGGCCGTTGACCGGCTGGAACAGGCCGGCCAGGCCCATGGAATCATCCTGTGTTTGGACGCCGACACCACGGTGGCCCCCAACTACCTGCAGGCCGTGCAGGCACATTTTCGCCAGCATAACCACATACAGGCCTGCTCCATTTATTTTGAGCATCCCCTGGAGGGAACGGCCTTTCCTGAGGAGGTGTATGAGGGCATAGGGAAATACGAGCTCTTTTTGCGCTACTACATTCAAGCCCAGCGCACTGCTGCTTACCCGGCTGCTTTTCACACCATCGGCTCGGCCATGGCGGTGCGCTCAGCTGCCTACCAGCAGCAGGGCGGCATGAACCGCCGTAAGGCTGGCGAAGACTTTTATTTTTTGCACAAATTTATCCAGCTCAATGCCCTCAACGAGCTCAACGAAACCTGCGTATTTCCCTCCCCACGGCCTGCCCTGAAGGTGCCCTTTGGCACCGGAAGGGCCATTCACCGCTACCTGCAGGCGCCACAACGCCCCTACCCTGCCTATGCCCCTGCTTCCTTTGAAGCACTGGGCAGCTTTCTGCAGCAGCTACCTTTGCTGTATGAGCATGATAACATCGTTTTGCCACCAGTAGTAGAGGCCTTCCTGCAGCAGCAGCAGTTTTTTCAACTTCACCTGCCCGAAATCAGGGACCATGTTTCATCGCCCTCTACCTTCCTCAAACGCTTTTACAGATGGTTTGATGCCCTGAAGGTGCTGCAGTATGTGCATTTTGCCCGCGACCACTTCTTCCCCGATGTGGAGCTGCTGCAGGCCGCCAACCACTTGCTGCAGACACAGCTGGGGAGGCAGGCGCAGCATCCCACTCACTGCCTGCAGCTCTACCGCCAGTGGCAAAGGGGAAGGCCCCCGGCCTGAACACAATGGAATGCAAGCCGGAGAACGTCCACTTCACATTATATTATAGTACAAAATTTTATACACACTGCCTTATACAAAGGATTTAATTTATTAAAAAGATATATTCAAATATATCAAAAAAATAACAACCCCCCCCGCATCCTGGATCCGGGGGGGTAAACAAAGTGTTGAAGAGACAATTTGTTTTAGGTGTAATTCCTTGTAAATAAGGACGCTATGTTGTCTATTCAGATGGAACGATAGCATCTGGAATGCTATGTTACCTTTCTTAGAAAGGCCAGATAATGATGTCGTTTTGCAAGTGAGTGTTGTTTGCCAGTTTATTCATATTGTTTTGACAGTTAGGGAACCTTTCCTGTTTAGGGTTTAGAATACGAACCCTGTGCCTGAAAGCCCCGGAGGTGGCTGATGTGGCGTTATTTACGCGCGAACGGTGAAAGGTTTTTACAACATTTTATCTTTTTTGGAATGGGCCAAACTGTCGTTTAGGCGATAACCCGGCCTGCTCCGGCCTGCTAAATTTGCGCAGACTCGCAAAGGGGGATGTCAGGAATGGAGACAGAATGTAAGAACGTGGGGAGAAAGGAGGGAAAGGGTTTGGGCGCTTGGGAAGGCACGAATTGGGAAAGCGGGAATATTTGTGTTAATTTTGCAAAAGAAATGATCAGACTTTTTTATCCTTCATTTTAATTATATTATTCTCATGGGAAAACCGATTGAAATTACGGACACCAATTTCCAGGAGGTCGTCTTAAATTCAGACAAGCCCGTACTGGTAGATTTCTGGGCTGCCTGGTGTGGTCCCTGCCGGGCCATTGCCCCCATAGTGAGCGAGCTGGCCGAAGATTATGACGGCAAAGCCGTCATTGGGAAGCTGGATGTGGAGGCAAGCCGCGAAACTGCCATGACCTATGGCGTTACCAACATTCCTACCTTGCTCATTTTTAAGGATGGCAAAATTGTGGATCGCCACATCGGCCTGACGGGCAAGTCTGTACTGGCCAAAAAACTGGAGCCGCATATAGCAGCCTGATGACTGGCGGAAGTACTCAATAACTAAAGGCGCGAAGAACGGAAATTCTTCGCGCCTTTTTTAGGGATATTCAAAGCACTATATTTGCCGCTTTCTACCCACTCACAAGCCAAGCCCACACATGATCCATAACCCTAAAGCTATTTTTGCGGCGGCCTGCATGGGCATGCTGCTCTTTGGTGTGAGCATGATTTCTCTGGGCTCCTGCCTGCCCGAAATTGCAGCCAAGCTCCAGCTGAGCCAGCTCCAGGGCGGCGGCCTGGCTTCTACTTTGCCCCTGGGCATATTGGCCGGTTCGGTATTGTTTGGGCTACCCGCCGACCGCTTTGGGTTTAAAGGCCTGCTGCTGGGCTGCTGTGTGCTGGTCATGGCGGGTCTCCAAGGCATTGCTTTCGGCAGCAAACTGTGGGAGGTCCAGCTTTCGGTTTTTCTCATAGGTGCCGGCGGCGGCGCCCTCAATGGGGCCACCAACGCCCTGGTGGCCGACACCAGCACGGGCAACAAAGGCGCCAACCTCAGCCTGCTGGGCGTATTTTTTGGCCTGGGCGCCCTGGGCATGCCCGTTTTGCTGGCACTGCTAACACGCCATTTCTCCAGAGAGTACATCATTGCCGGTATCGGATGGGCCATTGTGCCCATTGTCCTCTACATTGCCCTGCTCGTTTTTCCCCAGCCCAAACAAAAGCAGGGATTTCCCCTCCGGCAGGGACTGAAATTGATCAAAAATACGGCCTTGTTGATGCTCAGCCTGCTGCTCTTTGTACAAAGCGGCCTGGAAGGCCTGCTCAGCAACTGGACCACCAGCTACCTGCAGTTTGCCCTGGACATCTCGACGGAAAAAGCCCTCTGGGCCCTGACGGTGTACATGGCTGCCCTCACGGCCATGCGCCTGCTGCTGGGAGCTTTGCTGCGGCGATTTTCCTCTTTTGCCATTCTGCTGGGTGGTTGTTTGCTGGGTCTGGCGGGCTGTCTGCTGCTGTGGCAAACTGCTGCCTTCCTGCCTGCTATGTTGGCTTTTGGCTTACTGGGCATGGGCTTTTCGGGTGTCTTTCCCATTGTGCTGGGAAAAATAGGAGAGCGTTGGGCCAGCTTGTCGGGTACGGCTTTCAGCATTGCCCTCACCCTGGCGCTATTTGGCAATATCGGCATCAATTACCTCATAGGGGTGGTGGCGCATTACTACGACCTTTCCATTTTTCCGCTGCTGCTATTGCTGTGCATGTTGCTTTTTGTGCTGGCCGTGCTGGCCACCCGCCCGCTGTTCAGTACCTCCCCAAAGAGCAATACGCACACTTCCCCAGGCCAGCAACCCTGACAATATGTCGCCAAAAACCCCCACAATGATGTCATTTTGTCTTTCAAATTGAGCAAAACAGGGCAATTTTCCCATTGGTCTGGCATTTGATGGGAGGAAAAATGAATGAATACCGTGTGAAACCCAAAAACGTACAGAGCTGCTATGAACGTCATAAAATGGAAACCCAAAATGCGCTTGCCGAAGGTGGTGGAAAAGTTTTTCGGCAAGCGCCTCAACGATGGAACGTCCAACGGTACGCAATACGTAACTGTACCTTCTGTGAACATCAGCGAAGCCGACAAGGCCTTTGAAGTGAGCATTGCGCTGCCGGGACTTTCGAAGAAAGATGTACAGGTAAAAGTAGAAGACGGCTACCTGACCATCGCTTCGGAGAAAGACCACAAATGGGAAGAAAAAGGCAAGAACTGGATCCGGCAGGAGTACAACTATGCCGCTTTTCAGCGCACCTTTGAGCTGCCCGAGTACGCCGATCCCGACAAAGTGGAGGCCCGCATGAAAGATGGGGTGCTGAACATCCGCATCGGAAAAAAGAAGGGCTACCTGCCCGCTGCCAGGGAAATACGAGTCAACTAAGGCCGACAAAATGTCAGCCACAGTCAGGACAAAATGGTACAAAATTGCCACAATGACAATCAGAGCAAGTTTGGCACAGAAGTAGATAAGGCCATTTTAGATGTCAGAATTGCATGCTGTTTTCTTTTAACTGATTAAACTGGTTTTAATTAAGTAAAAAGAAAGGAGGGTACTATGATGACATTACTCAAGCGCAACAACTGGTTGAATGGACCCAGCTTTTTCGATGACTTCTTTGGTCGCGATTTCTTCGACTGGTCCAGCCGTAACTTTGCAGCCGAAGGCCAGAGCCTTCCCGCTGTGAACATCCTGGAAACCAACGACGCATTTAAGGTAGAGCTCGCCGCTCCCGGTTTGAAAAAAGATGATTTCAAAGTCAAACTGGAGAACAACCTGCTGACCATTTCAGTAGAGAAAGGCGAGGAAGAAAGCCTGCCTGAAGGGGTTCATTACAATCGTCGTGAGTTTTTCTACCACAATTTCCAACGCAGTTTCCAACTCTCCACAGATGTGGTAGATGTAGAGCACATCGAGGCACGCTACGAGGATGGCATCTTGTATCTCACCATTCCCAAACGGGAAGAAGCCAAAACCCTTCCGCCTCGGATGATTGAGATTGCTTAAACTCACGCTCGAAGGAACTGCCGAGGCAGTTCCTTCTGGTTTTGAGGGGTAAGTCATCATAAAGCCAGTGCAAAAACAGGCCGCTCTGTGGAGGGCGGCCTGTTTGTTTTTGAAGGATGGGAGGGTGGATTATTCCCAAATCACGCCCACTCCTCCTGCGTACCACTTTTCGTATTGATCTTTGTACTTATCGTCAATGGCTCCCCGCTTGATTTTGAGCGTGGGGGTGAGGATTTCATTTTCGGGGGTCCAGGCTTCTTTTACGACCACAATTTTTTGCAGGCGCTCGTGATGCTCCAGTTTGGCATTCACTTCTTTGAGGGTTTGTTTGAGGCTTTCTTCTACCTCAGCCCGGTCTTTGGAGCGGGCATCTTCGGAAAGCACCACCAGCGCAATGGGCTGGGGAATTCCCACCCCAGCTACGCACACCTGCTCGATGAGGTCGTTTTTGGCCAGCATCATTTCTATGGGGCTGGGTGCTACGTACTTGGCCTTGGAGGTTTTGAAAATATCCTTCACCCTGCCGGTGATTTTCAGGAAGCCATCTTCGGTAAACTCGCCTTTGTCACCGGTATGCAGGAACCCATCGCGCAGGGCCTCAGCGGTTTTTTCCGGCTCTTTGAAGTACTCTACCATGTTGCAGATACTCTTTACGCAGATTTCCCCTTCTTCGGTGATCTTGCAGTCCACGCCCGGCATAGTTTTGCCGGCATAGCCAAAGCGGTAGGCATTGGGCAGGTTGGCGTGGGAATAGGCCGAGTTTTCGGTCATGCCATACACCTCCAGTATGGTGATGCCCAGGCGCTGGTACCACTCCATGGTGGATACTGGCGTAGGCGCTGCACCGGTGAGGCAGATCCGCGCCTTGCTCAGGCCCAGGGCTTCCTTGATCTTGCCTTTAATGAAGGAACTGACCAGTGGAATGGAGAAGAGCAAATTGAGCCGGGACTGGGGAAACTTGGCCAGTACGCCCATCATGAATTTGGTCCAGATACGGGGCACCCCCAAAAAGACCGTGGGGCTGCATGTCTTGAGGTTTTCGTTAAAGGTATCCAGCGACTGAGCAAAGTGCACACTGCCTCCACAGCGCAGGCTGCCCATGAGGATGAGCATGCGCTCGGCGATGTGCGACAAGGGCAGGTAGGAAAAAAAGCGGTCCTGCTCGTTGATGCCCAGCAGCTCGGTAAAGGTTTCGATGGCAAATACCGGAGAGACAAACTTCAGCACCACCCCTTTGGGTGTACCTGTGGTGCCCGAGGTATAGATGATGGTCATCACCTCATTGAGGTCCCGTGTAGGGCTTTCTTCCAGAGGCGCAACCCCGCTGATGACTTCCTCCCAGCTGGGGTAATCCGGTGCATCCAGCCCGTACATACCAAAGCTGATGCATTCCATGCCTTCCCCTATACCCTTGCGCATTTCCTGCCAGTTGGGGTCGTCGAGCTTGCCCACAAACAACAGCTTGGCTTCACTGTGCTCAAGTATGTACGAGACCGTTTCACTGCTTACATTGGGGTAAATGGGCACAGAAATATGGCCACTCATCATGATGGCCATATCGGCCATGAGCCAGTGGGCGCAGTTCTTGGACAGCAAGGCAATTTTGGAGCCGGGCTCGTATCCCCGCGCCTGGATGGCAGCAGCCATTTGGCGCACTTCCCGGGCACATTCCTTCCAGGTCCATGTTTTCCAGCCATCTGCAAGCGGCTGGTGCAAATAAGGTTTGTCGGGCTGGTGTTCTTCCCAGCCGTACAACATCTCCAGGGGCGTCTTTAATTTTTCTAATGTGGCGGTGGTCATATCGTTAAGTAGGTTGAAAATTGTGTATAAATTGGGAAAAAAATCCATTTAATCCAACTTCCGCCCACAAGCGATCATGGCAATCGCATAAAACTTAAGTGAGTAGGACTTTGATAAGATATTGTTCATCCCAACCGGCTTTCTTCCTTTTGTTTTTGATTCCCCTTTTGTGTG
>RFHT01000377.1 GCA_003696835.1 Bacteroidota bacterium | reverse complement strand
GCCCTCATGAAAATCCCCCACTTTTGTGTATGTTAGCCCTACTGTATTACTCCAAACCCACATCAGCATGAAACAAGTATTGCTACTTTCGGTGTGTTTGCTGCTGGCCATGGGCTGCACCAGCCCTGACACAGCCTCAACGGAAGCCACAACCCAACAATCCCCAACCTCCGAACAAGAAAAAGTGAGTGAAAAACAACTGCGCCACGTGGTGCTCTTCAAGTTTAAGGAAGAGGCTACGCCCGAAGACATTGCCCGTGTAGAGCAGGCATTTGCAGCCCTGCCCGGGCAGATTCCCGAAATCCAGGACTTTGAATGGGGCACCAACAACAGCCCCGAAGGGCTGGACAAGGGCTTTACCCATTGCTTTCTGCTCACCTTTGGCAGCGAAGCCGACCGGGAAACCTACCTGCCCCATCCCGCCCACAAAGCCTTCGGGGAAGTGCTGAAGCCTCAGCTGGAAGACGTACTGGTGATTGATTATTGGGCAAAAAAATAGGGAACAGGCCACAAACAGCCCCTTTTTTCGCAGCAGTTGTGGATGAATTGCGTATCTTGGCAGCCAGAGCATGTCAAAGCCGCATACACATCCCACCTTTGATGAAGTGCAGTTTGAAGCCCTCTTCAAATCGCATTTCCAGTACCTGTGCAATTTTGCCAGGCAGTATGTGCATGAGGATGAGACAGCCCGCGAAATTACCCAGCAGGTGTTCATTGCTCTTTGGGAAAAACGCGCCTCCCTCAACCCGGCCCAGTCGGTGAAGGCCTACCTGTTTACGGCCGTCAAAAACCGCTGCCTCAACTACCTGCGCGACAGCAAAAAGTACCGCAGCAAACTACTCGACATCGACTGCGGCAACTTCGAGCTTTCCCGGGAGGAGGACCATTTTGCCGAAGCCGAACTCAAAGCTCAGATTGAGGCCGTGCTGAACAGCCTGCCCGAAAAGTGCCGGCAGGTATTTGAAATGAGCAGGTTTGAGGAAATGAAGTACAAAGACATTGCCCGTGAGCTGGGCATTTCACAAAAAACGGTAGAAGCCCATATCAGCAAGGCCCTCAAAAGCCTGAGGGAGCAATTGCAGCACTTTTTGCTGTTGTTTTTGGCTATATTGGAATATTTCTTCCACCACACTTAGGGTAGCGGGGCAGTGTGGTGTACCAAAAGAAAAAGCCCCCTGTTTGACTGAAAGAAGATGAACGAACAGCACCAGAACGGCCATTATGTTGACCTCATTTCCCGCTACCTGAGTGGAAATGCCGGCCCTGAAGAAATTCAGGAGTTGGAGGCATGGGTCCTGGCCGATCCGGAGCACAGGCGCCAGTTTATGGAGATGAAAAAAGCCTGGATGCTTTCCGGGCTGTTGAAGCAGGAGGTGCCCGTGGAGGTGGAAGCCCAATGGCAACAAATGGCTGCCCGCATGGGCACAGATGCCAAAGTGGTGGAGATGCCCGCCACCCACAAGCGCCGCAACTGGCTGCGCCTGGCCGCAGCCGTGCTGGTGCTGATGATGGCCTCCTTTGCCTTGTACTTTCTGCTGCGCCCCACGCCCGAATTTGTGGCCCAAACACAGCAGCAAAGCCAGTCTTTCAGCCTGCCCGATGGCAGCCAGGTCACCCTCAACCGCTTTTCCAGCCTGCATTTCCGCCAGGACAAAGAGACGGGCCTGCGCAGAGCCGTGCTGCAAGGCGATGCCTTCTTTGAAGTGGCCCGGGATGAGCAGCATGCCTTTGTGATCCAGGCACAGCAGGTGGAGGTGGAAGTGCTGGGCACTTCCTTTTACGTGGATGCCCGCCCCTCGGCTGCCGAGGTGCAGGTGATCGTGGCCACGGGCAGCGTGGCCGTGCGGGCCGATACGGCCCAGGCCATTGTGCGGGCAAATGAACAGGCCATTTTCCAAAAACACAGCGGCCAATTGCGCACACAACCCAACCAGGACCCCAACTTCATGGCCATCAAAACCCAAACCCTGGTGTTTACCAACAGTCCGCTGGAGGAAGTAGTATTTGCGCTCAACCGCTACTACCACACCCACATTGTGCTGGGCAGCGAAGCCCTGAAGCAGTGTACCCTCACGGCCACCTACCCCAATATGTCTTTATCCACCATACTGGAGGCCCTGAAAACTTCTTTCAACCTGCAGGTAGGGCAGCAAGGAGACCAAATCGTTCTGACAGGCGGGTGCGACCCTCCGCCTGCCCCCTGAGCTCGTTCGCACCTTCAAACAGGAGCTCCCCTTCGGCTGCCCGCCAAAGGGAGGCAGCTGCGATGTTGTTGACCCATCAAAAACACACAGATGAAAAAAAACGCCTTGATACTGCTTGCTCAACTGCTGCTCTGCACGGCCCTTTGGGCCCAGAGCGGCGGGCGCCTGCTCACCATTGAAGCCAGGCAAATCCGGCTGGGGCAGTTGCTGGATGAAATATCGCGCCAGGCAGGCGTACATTTCTCCTACGACGCCCGCCTCATTGATCCGGAGCAGCAAATCGCCTTTTCGGTGCGCCAGGCTACGCTGGAAGACTGCCTCTCCAGCCTCTGTGGCAAGCTGGGCCTGGAGTACCGCCTCATCGACCAGCTAGTGGTATTCACCCCCGCCCGCCGCAGGCAGCAGCTCAGCCTTACGGGCTACCTCTACGACCAGGCTTCGGGCGAAAGCCTCATCGGGGCTGTGGTGGGCATCAAAGGCACCGCCCTGGGCACCTTCACCAACGAGTTTGGCTATTACGCCCTTTCGCTGGAGCCGGGCATCTACACCCTGGTGTATGCCCATGTGGGCTACAAAAAAATGGAGACCAAGCTGGTGCTGGAAAAGGAAACCCGCAAAAATATGCGCCTGCCGGCCCTCTCCTACGAGCTGCCCGAAGTGGTGATCAAGCCTTCCATAGCCGACATGCTCAGCAAACGCCAACTGGGGGCCATGCAGCTCACTCCCGCCAGCCTCAATGCCCTGCCCGAATTTGCGGGGGAGTCGGGCCTGGTAAAGGGGCTGCAAAGCCTGCCCGGCATCAAAACCCAGGGCGATGGCACGGCCTACTTCTTCTCCCGCGGAGGCGAACGCGACCAAAACCTCATTCTCATCGACGATGCACCGGTGTATAATCCCTCCCACCTCTTTGGGTTTTATTCCCTTTTTATTCCCGATTTTGCCAAAAGCGTAACCGTATATAAAAGCGACATGCCCGCCAGCGTGGGCGACCGCCTCTCCTCCATCGTGAGCATACGCACACGCGACGGCAACCTCAACAAATGGCAGTTCAGCGGCAGCCTCAATCCCTTTATCAACCGCCTTACGGTGGAAATTCCCCTGGCCAAAGAACGCAGCTCCCTCATGGCTTCCTACCGCCGCACCAATTTTGAATGGCTGTACCGCAAGCAGGCTCCCGGCCTGGACATTCGCTTCAGCGACCTCCACCTCAAATGGAACCACAAACTCAACGAAAACAACCGCCTCTTTTTTACCACCATCTGGAGCGCCGATTTTTTTCAGAATGTGGACCAGGATGCAGGCAGCCATGTGGGCATTGTGTGGGCCAACCTGGCCGCCACCCTGCGCTGGAACCACGTATTTGGTCCCCGCCTCTTTTCCAACACCACCCTCTACTCCGGCAATTATGGCAGCAGGCTGTTTTTGACCCCCAACTACTGGAAGTCTGAGCTGGGCATGCTGGGTCTCAAAACCGATTTTACCCACTATGCCAGCAACCACTTTGAGTCAAAATTTGGCCTGGACCTGCAGGGATATTTCAACAATCCCGGCAGTGTGGCCCTGGACTCCACCCTGGGCATTTTGCCCGAAATAACGCCCAACCACGTGAGAAAAACCGTGCTGTACTACCAGGGAAGCTGGAAGGTGAATAAAAAATTAGCGCTGAATGCCGGCCTGCGCTTTGTCAACTGGGCCAACCTGGGCCCGGCCACCTACTATACCTACGATGACAGTTTTGGCGTAAGTGATACCGTACAGGTGCAAAGCGGGGTGTACAATCGATATGTGAACGCCGACCCCCGCATCAGCCTGCAGGTTCAGCCCGACGCTTCTTCCATGCTCAAACTCAGTTTTGGCCGCTACCACCAGTACCTGCAGCTGATTTCCAACTCCGTATCGCCTTTTACTTCGCTGGAAATATGGCTGCCCGCCAATGTGAACATACGCCCGCAGGCCGGTCAGCAATGGGCCCTGAGCTACGTCAAGTACTTCGAGCAGGCCAACATGGAAGTCAGTGCAGCCCTCTACCACAAGCAGCTGCGCAACCAGATTGCCTATGCAGCCCACGCCACCACCTTTCTCAATCCCCTGGTGGAGGGTGAGCTCCGCTTTGGCCGCATGCGCACCTACGGCCTGGAGCTGCTCCTCAAAAAGGATTTTGGTAAGCTCAACGCCCAGCTAGCCTATACCTTTTCGCGCAGCTTCAAAACCATTCCGGACCTAAACGGCGGGCGGGAGTTTCCCGCCCTGCAGGACATTCCCCACGACTTTTCCCTTCAGCTAAACTACCAGCTGGCACGCCGCATCTTCTGCTCGGCCTACTGGACTTCCTTCAGCGGGCCCACCTTCACTTCGCCTACGGGCTTTTTTACGTTCAATGGGCAGCAAGTGCCCATTTACGGAGCCCGCAACAACGACCGCCTGCCGCCCTATCACCGGCTGGACCTCTCCATGCGCTTTGTGTTTCACAAAAAAGAAGACAGCCGTTTTCAAAACAGCCTCATTTTTTCGCTCTACAATGCGCTGGGGCACAAAAATGTGTATGCGGTAAAATTTAATAAAACCGAAACTGCCGACGGCAGTTTGCTGGTTCAAACCAACTTTTGGACAGAACAGCCACACGTAGCTACCCGGCTTATGCTGGGCCGCTTTGTTCCCTCTCTTTCCTACAAATTTAAATTCTGAACCCATGCGTTTGATCCACT
>RFHT01000376.1 GCA_003696835.1 Bacteroidota bacterium | reverse complement strand
CTTCCTGCTTCGGAGCTCAAAGCCCTGCTCGACCAAAAGTACGAGCAGTTCAACACTCCTGAGTTTATTCACTCAGACCCCATTTCGGTACCTCACAGCTTTAGCCGTAAAGAAGATATAGAAATTGCAGCTTTTTTCTCAGCCCTCATCGCCTGGGGCAGGCGCGACCTCATTGTGCGCAATGCCCGCAAACTGATGCAACTGATGGACGATGCGCCTTATGAGTTTGTGATGCAAGCCGATGAGGAAGCATTGAGCCGCTTACAGTTTTTTGTGCACCGCACCTTCAATGGAGTGGATTGCAGGGCCCTGGTGCTGAGTCTGCGCAGGGTATATCAGCAAGCCGGAGGGTTGGAAGCGGTTTTCTGCCAGGCACTTTCACCAGCAGACGCGAATGTATTCCCGGCCATCGTAGCGGCCCGGGAGGCCCTGGTCAGCCATGCGGCATTTCCTGCCCGCACCCACAAGCACCTGGCCAACCCGGCCAGTGGCTCAGCGGCCAAGCGCATCAACATGTTTTTGCGCTGGATGGTTCGCCGGGACGGCAGGAGTGTGGACTTTGGTATATGGGAAGGGATAGGCATGCACCAGCTGGTGTGTCCCCTGGATGTGCATACAGCCCGGGTAGGGCGCAAACTGGGCTTGCTCAAGCGCAAACAAAACGACTGGAAAGCGGCCGTAGAACTGACCGAAAGCCTGCGGGCTTTTTGTGCAGCAGACCCCGTGCGCTATGATTTCAGTTTATTTGGGTTGGGGGTAATGGAAAAATTTGGATGAACCTCAGCACTCGCTTCAGGCTGAAAAACGAAGCAGGGCCGCTTTGATCGCTTCAATCACCCGGAGCTGGTCGGATTCAGTGAGAGAGGCCGAAGACGGCAGACTCAGGCAGTGCTCAAACAGATGCTGGCTGTGATTCTCCCGGCTGATGTACAGGCACTCCTGGTACATGGGGAGCTGCTTAATGGGGGTCCACAGCGAACGAGCCTGGATATGGCGGGCCTGCAGGAATTGAAGTATAGCTTCTTTACGGTGGGTATAAATGGTTGTAAGCCAGTGGTTTGGCCTGCAAAATGGATGGGTTTTCTGGAATTGCACCCCCGGCAGTTGTTCACGGTAAGTGGTAGCCAGTTGTTGCCTTTTCCTGAGCAGGCTGTCCAACTGTTCCATCTGGGCTACGCCCAGGGCTGCCAGCAGGTTGGGCAGGCGGTAATTGTAGCCGGTGCAATCGTGGTAATACGGGCTGCCCGGCACTTTGGCCTGGCTGGCGAGGTGGCGGGCCCGGCGGGCCAGGTCTTCGTCCCTGCACAGCAGCATGCCCCCTCCGCCGGTGGTGATGATTTTGTTGCCATTGAAGCTCAGGCAGCCCAGGGTTCCCAGAGTTCCGGCGTGCTGGTCCTTCCAGCGGCTGCCCACGGCCTCGGCCGCGTCTTCGATCAGCGGCAGCTGCCAGCGTTGGGCAATGGCCAGGAGACGGTCCATGTCGGCCATGCCGCCCAGTACGTGCACCGGCAGCAGAGCTGCAACCCTTTTCCCGCTAGGCAGGTGCATACAGCTACCCTCCTGCAGCTCGCACGATTTATCGAGAAATTCCTCCACTAAGTCCAGGTCCATTTGCCAGTCGTCGGGCCTTACGTCTATGAGCACGGGCTGTGCGCCCACATAACGCACGGCATTGGCCGTGGCCACAAAGGTGAGGTTGGGGAGAAGTACCAGCTCGTTGGCCTGTACCCTGGCCAGCAGCAAAGCCAGGTGCAGGGCACTGGTGCCGCTGTTTACGGCTACGGCATGCCCTGCACCGCTGTAAGTGGCCACTATCCGCTCAAATGCCTCCACAAAACTACCTGCGGAAGAAACCCAGTTGGTATCCAGACACTGTTTGAGGTATGCCCATTCATTGCCTCCCAAAAAGGGCTCGGAAAGAGGAATCATACTGCTGGTTTTGTTGAAAAAAGCTTCAGGCCTCCAGGGTTTCAGCCGCTTCGTGCGCAGCCAGCCAGCGCTCGGCATCCAGCGCGGCCATACAGCCCGTGCCAGCGGCGGTTACCGCCTGCCGGTACACGCGGTCGGCAGCATCGCCCGACACAAACACCCCTTCTATGTTCGTATTGGTGGTGCCGGGTTGGGCAAGCTGGATGTAGCCCTGCTCGTCCATGTTGAGCTGGCCTTTGAATATATCGGTGCTGGGTTTGTGGCCAATGGCTACAAAAAAGGCCGAAGCGGGAATTTCGATGATTTCTCCCGTTTGCTTGTTTTTGGCAATGACCTTTTCCACCTTGTCTTCACCGGTGATATCTATGGCTTCGGTATTCCAGTAGATTTTGATGTTCTCATTGCTCATTACCCGCTTCTGCATGATTTTGGATGCCCGCATTTCATCGCGGCGGATGAGCATGTGTACAGTGGGGCAAAGCTTGGCGAGGTAAAGCGCTTCCTCAGCTGCCGTATCTCCTCCTCCTACCAGTACCACTTCTTTTCCCTTGAAGAAGAAGCCATCACACACGGCACAGGCACTCACCCCCTTGTTGGCATACTTTTGCTCTGCGGGCAGCCCCAGCCATTTGGCCACGGCACCGGTGGCAATGATGACGGCATCAGCCGTGTACATTTGTCCGTCGCCTGCCCACAATTTTTTGGGATGACCTTCCAACTCCACTTTCTCTATATTTTCATAGATAATGCGGGTGCCGAAGCGTTCGGCCTGCTTGCGGAAATCTTCCATCATTACGGGCCCCATTACCCCTTCGGGGTAGCCCGGGTAATTTTCCACATCGGTGGTAATCATCAGCTGCCCGCCAGGCTGAATGCCGCTGAACATAAGGGGCTTGAGCTCTGCCCTGGCTGCATAAATGGCTGCCGTATAGCCCGCAGGGCCTGAGCCGATGATGATGAGTTTTTCATGACGGCTTTGACCATTGTCTTTACTCATGGTATGTTATGTGATATAGGTGAATTGTTAATAGCAAAATAATTGGAGCGCAATTTACATTTTATCTGTGAAATTCCTGTCAACATACCGACATTAAAGAACGCCAAATGAAGCAGGCATTTTTTGAGCGTTCCTAAATCAGCCCACCAGCAGCTCGAGCATATCATCCCCATCCAGTCCCTGGTATCTGCTTTGTAGAATTTCGCTTATTCGCTTGATATACACCTGATCAAAATCGTCGGGTTGAGCAATGTGACTGCTCATGATAAATGATCGTGAAAGCAGTGGGCCTTCCACTTCGGGTGCTTTGGCCTCAAATGCCCCCCCCGTAAAGAGGGTATTGATAAATTTCCTGATTTCAGTTTTGGGCAAGGAGGCCTGCATGCTTTCATTCAGATACAAAAACATTTCTGTCATGGACATGGCCTGCCGCTGCCTGAAGCCTTCAAAGAGGGCCTGGCACAACTCCTGCCGGATGAGGGGGTCTTTTTGATACCTGAGTTTTTTGGACAAAAAATGCCGGGCAGTTTCTTTTTCATCAACCTGGTTTTTCTGGTAGTTCAGTTCCCCATTTTTCAAATACACCAGGGGCAGTGCATCCTGCTGGCTGTCGATTTTTTCTACCAGGTCGCCCTCCAGGGCCTGCAGGAAGCGCTTGAAGGAAGCAAAGCCCATTTCTCTTTCAGAAAAAGAGGGGTCCAGGCGCAGCAGGTGCTGCTTGAGTTTTGACATGAGCACGGGCTCGTCGTCGGTGCGGCTGTGAATATAGCGTATGAGCAAATCCCTGCCGTAGGCAAGGTCCAGGTCTTCGTGCAGGTCGGAGCCGGGCGACTCTTCTTCGGCTTTGCCCAGCAGTTCTTCCAGCGACTTAAACTCCGCGCTGTTTCGCTTTACCAGCCTGGACACGCTGTGCTCAAAACCCAGTACGATGACGTTTTTGCTGCGGCTTCGCACCCGCTGTATGAGGGGAATAAAATCGGTATCGCCAGAGCCGATCACAATGGTATCTATTTCGGGATACATCACCAGTTGTTCCATCACATCAATGGCCAGGCGCACGTCGGAGCCGTTTTTGCCCTGGTTGCTGGTTTCGGGAAGGTGGATCAGCTCAAAGCCCTGCTCCAGGAGGTGGTTCTGGTAGCGGGAAAAATGCTGCTTGGACCAGTCGGCGTAGGCTTTGCGCACGGCAATATTGCCTTTGCTGCTGGCAAAGTCTATGAGGGGTTCGATGTTGAGCGGGCGGTTTTTTGAGGGATATACGGTCTCTGCTGAAATTGCAAGGTTTTCGAAATCAAGGTAAATCGCAACGTTTTGTCCTTCCATGTGCAGGTGCCAAGCAGCATCCTTTTGAGTTCGTCGGGGAATGGATACAAGACTTTCCTCTATGGCCTAAAGCGCGGACTTTCCTCTTGACCATTCCTAAATATCCAACGAATACATCCAGATTCTCTTGCTCGTATTTGCTTCCCATGTACGAGTGATCTTACATCACGGGAGCTTTGATAATTTCGCGCAGTTTTTGCACGGTATAGTCAATTTCTTCGGGAGTATTTTGGGGCCCAAACGAGAAGCGCACCGAGTTCATGGCTCTTGCTTTGCTACACCCTATGCCGGCCAGCACGTGCGAGCCCTGATTGCTGCCAGAACTGCAGGCCGAGCCACCTGAGGCAGAAATTCCCGCCAGGTCGAGGTGAAAGGTGAGCATGGCATCTTCCTCCCCGCAGGGAAATGCTACATTCAAAACCGTGGGCAGGGCTTCGTTTTCAGCCGTAGGCCCATTGAAACTCACACCCGGAATATGCCGTTGAAGCTGCTGCTGCATGTATTGTTTGAGGGAGAGCAATTTGGCCCGCTTTTCCTCCAGCTGGCTGCAGGCCTTTTCCAGGGCAAAGGCCATGCCCGCAATGAAGGGCAGGTTTTCGGTGCCGGCACGCAAGCCACGTTCCTGGCTACCGCCGTGAATGTGTGGCGGAATTTTTACCCCATTTTTGATATACAAAAATCCCACTCCCTTTGGGCCATTAAATTTGTGAGCCGAAGCGGTGACAAAGTGTACCGGCAGTTCGGAGAGGTTGTAGCGCATCTGCCCCATGCATTGCACCGTATCAGAGTGAAACAACACCTGATG
>RFHT01000043.1 GCA_003696835.1 Bacteroidota bacterium | reverse complement strand
TCCTCTATTTTGTCCGCCTCTGTATCATCGTCCAGTTGGCCCAGCAAAATGGGGCTGATCTTGTCGTTGAGTTGTTTGTAAAACCATTGCAGGTCTTTGAGCTGCGTTTCTGCTGCCGCTTCCAGGCCGTCCATTTCGGTCTTCAGGGCTTCGAGCTCTGCCTCTGAGGTATCATTCATCATGCGGATGGCCGCCATGGTGCGGTCGATCAGGTCGATGGCGGCATCGGGCAAGCGGCGGTCCTTGATGTACCGCTTGGAGAGCTTGACCGAGGCCTCCAGCGCTGCGGGGGCTACCGGCGTTTCGTGGTGAGCCTCGTAGTGAGGCAGTAGCGTCATGAGCATGCGCACGGCCGTTTCCACATCGGGCTCCTCCACGCGCAGCAGCTCAAACCTGCGGTTAAAGGCTTCATCCGATTCGATAAATTCCCGGTACTCGTCGCTGGTGGTGGCCCCTATGACGGTGAGCTCTCCTCTGGCCAGCTCGGGCTTGAGCAGGTTGGCTACCCCCGGCCCTATGGAACCCTGCCCGTCCAGCAGCACATGTATTTCATCTATAAACAATATGGCCCGCTCAAATTGCTTGATTTCTTTGATGATGTTTTTGATGCGGTCTTCTACCTCGCCTTTGTAGGAGGCACCCGCAATGAGGGCGCCCACGTCCAGCTCCAGCAGCATGGCATTTTCCAGGTGCTGAGGCACGTTGCCGGCAATGATATTCTGGGCAAAGCCATCCACCAGGGCGGTTTTACCCACGCCAGGCTCCCCCACAATGATGACATTGGGCTTGGAGCGGCGGCCCAAAATTTCGGCCACCTGCCGGGTTTCCCGGTCGCGCCCGATAATGGGGTCCAGCTTGCCCTCACGGGCCAGGGAGGTTTTGTCCACGCAGTATTTGTACAGGGCCTTGCTGCCGCCTTTGGCGGCCGTTTCGCCCGCGCCGGCCTGCGGGCCGGCAGCCAGGCTGCTCACCGCTTCCTGTATGGCCGTATCCTTGATGCTGGCCTCTATGAGCTCCTGCTCAGTAATGGGAAAGGTCTTGAGCTGTTCCTCAGTAAAGGCCACATTGGGCTTGGCCATGGCCGCCAGAATGGCCAGCGGGCTCAAGGTGTCTTCCGACAGCTTTAAACGCACCACATCGGCCACCTCCATCAGGGCCACTACTTTCTCGTCTCCCGAAGGCTCCGAAATGCCCAGGGTCGAACGCGGGTAGTTTTCTATGCGCACATCGGCCCAGTCGCGCAGATAATGCACGTCCTTGCCCAGGGCCACCAGGTACGAAGCCAGGCCAATTTCGTTGTGCAAAATGGCTTTGAGCAAATGCGCAGGCGAAAAGCGCGCATTCTGGTACTCTTTGGCTATTGCCTGAGCAATTTCTATCGAACGTCTGGTTTCCGGGCTGTAGGCTAGTGTTGAAATCATGGCCTCTAATGGGTTGATCGTTAACGCAGACCTATCAGTAGCTGTGGTGCCGCGTCCCTAAACAAAAAGTGCAAAACCTGTGATCCTTTCTCTGAAAACGCTTACCCTTGTCCACTTATTGGCAAACCACAAAATCTTTTTGCCATTTCCAATAATCTCCTTTTCAGGATAGTACATACCCGCCTGGGAAGCCGGGCCGTAAAAAAGCGCCTTCCGGCCAGCTGTACACAACTCCCACCTGGGTATTACTACGCATCACATTTGTTTATGTGCAGAAATTTGAAAAAGTTACGGGGGGAAGGAAAAAAAATTTACCCATTTTTATTTCTCAATGGTTACAAACTGCTCTCTACGCACACTAATAGGTATATTTTGATGTCAAAATATCCAAAATTACACGAAATGTGCGTATTTTCTGTTAAAAAAATAGAAGGATACAGCTGGTTTGTTGTTTAGCCATGAAGCGTAACACGAAGTAAACAGGAGCAAAATGTTCGCACACCGAGGGTTTGCCAGCCATTCGCCTCTGAGCACAGCGAAGTACCGGTTTTTTCAGGATTACCCTATAAATAAATCGTAACAAAGCAAGGAATCACAACAATTCAACATACCTGTGGCAGCTATTCATCAACAAAATGCAATCACCCGCCGGCTGGACCGGCTGGTAGAAATGTGGGAAGCCTTCCGTGAAGAAAGCGGGGCGCTGCTGTGCCGCTGGCTGGTGGCCGCAGACGAGTACAGCATGGTAGAGGCCTTTTACGAGCGGGAAGCCTCCGAAGGGGGCCTCACACCAGACGTATTTTTGCGCTTTGATACCCCCTTTAAGGATATGCACAGCTATGGCGGTGCCCTGCGCCAGGCCTTCATTGGCATGGTGGAGGAAGACCGCGAGCTGCTGCAGGAGGAAGGCATAGACCTGGCCTGGCAGGCCGGTGCTGCACCTCAGGCACAGCACAACTCCCAGCTACTGAGCCTGGAAATGGCTGCCTTTGCCCGCCAGAATCCACTGGTGGAGGACCTGATGGTGGCTTACCTGAGCCCGGGGACCAACGAGGATGTGTATGCCTGGGTGGAGTGGCTCATGGATGCGGTGGCTGCAGGCGCTCCGCCCAATGTGCGTTGGATGGTGGTGGACACCCTGGCCCACCCCATTTTCGACCAGTTGGCCGAGCTATATCCCCAAAAAGTGAAAACCATTCGCCCGGAACTGGACATGCCCGCGGCCATGCGCGAGCTGGCTGCAGCCGGCAACCCGGCCGAGCCAGGGGTACAATACCGCATGGCCTTTGTGGCCCTCACCCAGGCCGTAGGCAAACAAAACTGGACCGCCATCGAACAGCACGCCAAAGAGGCTCTGCACATTGCCCGCGAAAACCAATGGCCTCATCTCATGAGCAGCATACACATTACCGTAGGCAATGCAGAAATGAGCGCCGGAAAAAACGAAGAGGCACTGATGAGCTACCGCAAGGCCGAAGCGGTGAGCGAGCAGGCCTGGAAAGCCGGCGATGCCGTTTGTGGCAAGCTGCTGGTACAGGCCCTTTTTGGCCAGGGTGCGGTGTACATTGCCCAACAACAACACGAACAGGCCGCAAAAATTTATGCAAAAACCGGCCAGCTGGCCGAAGAAATAAAAGACCTCCACTACGCCATGGAAGCCTGGCGCATGGCAGGCTACGCCCACGAGTGGGACAAGTGGTGGGACGACGCCCGCCAGGCCTATGAAAAAGCCCTGGCAGCAGGCATGCAGCTGGACGAAAGCATGCGTCCCCACACCACCCTGCCCTATATAGGCGATGCCCTCATACGGGCATGCCTCAAAAGCGGCCACAGCCCCCGTGCCACAGAAGTGGAGCATCTCATGCAGCAGGAAATAGGCGACGACTGGCAAAAAAAATTAACCCGGTAGAGACATGGCATGCCATGTCTCCGAAAATCCAAGAGGCATGCCATGTCTCCGAAAACCCAAGAGGCATGCCATGTCTCCGAAAACCCAAGAGGCATGCCATGTCTCCGAAAATCCAAGAGACATGCCATGTCTCCGAAAACCCAAGAGGCATGCCATGTCTCGAAAATTACAGAGGCATGCCAGCTCAGCTCTGCTGAGAAGGAGAACAAAGAAAATATAATAGAGGCAATGCCAAAAAAACAGCGCAGCCCACGCCTGCGTGATTACCACCAACAACAAGCAAATATCGACCTATAATGTTAGCCATTTAACCACATACCACAGCACATGTCATTACCCAGCATACCCAATCTCATACGCGCTGAATGTCCGGAGGACATACGGGTGGAGGTGCTGGCGGCCGTATTGCTGGAGCTCTACCCGCATTTGCAGCTGACCTTTGAGCCCCGCAGTGCCTTTTCGCGCAATTATCGCAAGGACATCCTGCATGAGGAGGTGGTGCCGGGCGAGGAGGATGTACCCGAAGCCATTACCTGGCAACTGAGCCGGGACGGCCTGTACGACCTGCTGCCCGAAGGCCTGTTTCACCAGCCCCAGAACCGCAAGGCATTTCGCCGCACCGACGAAATGATAGATGAGTACAAGCGTCAGAAGCGGGAAGAGAAGGAGGCGCGCACATTTTTCCTGCCTTTTGAGCAGGCGTTTTACGGGCAGCGACTGTTGCTGGAGCAGCAGGAGCAGCAGGCACTTACAGGCTTTACCGGCAGGCAGCAGCAGCAGTTACTCCAGCAGTTTTGGGGGGTGAAGGTGCCCCTCTCTCCTTCCCAGCTTTCGGCCCTGATGCACGTGCTGCCACTGGCCCAGCGTATCATAGGAGAATGGGAGCTGGTGGAGCAATGCTTTGAAGCCATACTGGGCGTGCCGGTACATCTGAAACGCAGTTGGCGGGGCGAGCAGGTGGAAAGCCAGCTGGATACCCCCGCCTTGGGGGCCGCCAACCTGGGCGTTGATTTTGTGCTGGGACATACCTTTAACACCCAAATCCCCGTATTTATCATAGAGGCGGGTCCGCTGCCCGGAGAGCGCATCCCGGCATGGCTGCCAGGGGCAGCCGAAAGAAACATCCTGGACCTGCTGTGCGATTTTTTTATCCCAATAGAAGCTGAGGTGCAGATCAGCCTGCTCATTGGAAGCCAGGGGGAAACTGCAACCTTTACCCTGGACGAAACAGCTGATGGCGCCGGGCGTCTGGGATATACCACCACATTGACCTAAGTGAAGTTAAGACCATGATACTACTTCAGATAAAGCCTAAAACATTGCTGAAAGGCGGCGCCAAAGCCGCCAAGAGTGGGACCCCCATCGGTCTGGTGGTAACGGCGGTGTTGTTGCTACTCACGGCCATCATCAGCCTGCTGGTGTTTCAGCAGTTGGTAAAAGGGGTGCGCTACAAAAAGAAAGGCCCCATTTTGTACGGCCTGGTATTTGGGCTGCTCTTTGCCCTGATGGGGCTGGCCGGCATGGCCGACAAAAGCGACCCCCAGCCTTTGTTCTGGTACCTCTTGCTGGGCTTTCTGGCCCTGGGCTGCATACACACCTGGCTGATGTACCTGCTGCATGCCGCCTGGAGCAAACGCGACTCCTTCTGGCCTGAAGCTTTTTTTACCCTCTTTGTGGGCTGTCTGGGGGCTTTTTTCTTCGTGGTATTGTTTTATATATTTGACAAACAGGGCTACCCCATGACCTACGACCTGGCCCTGCTGGCCTTCCCGCTTCCCTTCCTGCTGGTAAAGGCCTACCACCAGTGGATGGACATCCCCTGGCGGGAGTTCGTGGGCTGGAAGTACCCCCAGCACATTCAGCCCAACCTGCGGGCCTACGATGCCGACCGGCTCTCCAGCTACCTGCTCATCAACCTCATCGTATCGGAAGCTTCCATAGACAACAGCTTTCCCCGAAAAGTGCTCGTCAAGGTCGGGCCCAACTACGAGCTGGGCAATTTCTTCCACGTATGGGTGCATGAGCAGAAAGCAAGCGGGGATGGCTATCACATCAAATACCTCACCCACGATGAAGAGGGAAACCCCATCAGCTGGCTGTTTTATATAAAGCCCAAAGCCTGGTGGCAGTTCAGGCGATACCTGGACCCGGAGAAGAGTTTTGAAGCCAACCGCATACAAGATGCCGATACCATTGTGGCACTGCGGGTGGTGGGAGATACCTTTAACGCCCGTGCCATCAAACCCATACGCGAGTACGAGGGCAGCGGGCCTGCGCACG